>JAPVVU010000098.1 GCA_028571885.1 Gammaproteobacteria bacterium
TTATCCTCACGAATGGCGCTGCGTGCACGCCATTGGCGTACTGTTTCATCACTGTTTTGATCACTGATTTTATTAAGCCAGAACCAGGCACCTTCACCATGACGATAAGCTAATTTCATACCAATTGCCCGATACATTTTGTCTTTTTCATGCTGGGAAAAATTATTATCTTTCGCTAATGCAGCTAATAATTTCATCGCAGCTTTTGGCTGATGACGAGCCATGCGTTCAACTGAGTGAACCTGAATAGTACTTTTTACCGGATGTGATTTTTTAAGTAAGGGACTTTTGAGAATAAGAGCTGGTTTGCGATAGATTTTTATCCATTCCTTTACCCATTTTTGATCATTTTTATTGAGTGAGCGGGCAAGATAAGTGGCCAGGCTGGTGCGTCCTTTTTGCATGGCCAGTTTGGTACGCTGCCAAAGTAATTCCGGTGTCATTTTTCCCGCTTTTTTAAAGGCACTGAAAACCGGATCACAACTGCGAGGCTGTGATTCACCCACCAGCCAGAGTTCAGGCACCTGTTCAAAAGCCAGGGCTTTGCTATTGGTTTTGAGCAGTGCATTGAGATAATGACATTGACGGCTTGTGGACTTTTGCGGCGTATAAGCATTGAGGTATTTTTGCCATTGCTCTTTTTTGGCCATTTTATCCAGCCAGACAGTGCGTAACCAGCCTTCATAAGGTGTATCATAATAATCTTTAAAAAATTGCAGGACCTGTTGTTCACTTAAACTGGATAGTTTATTGCGATATTCTTTGTACTTCAAATAAGCCTGCAAAGGATAATTATCCAATTTGGCATAGTATTTTTTATAATTGCTGTATTGTTTCTTTTTAAAGGCAGTTTCTGCTTTTAAAAAAAGGTTTCGTTGTGTTTTGTACGGATCGCTTGGATCAAGTTGAGTACCCGCCTTACTGGCCAATGTGGGATTGCAGCTCAATAGAAAAAAAAGCATCAGGCCGTATAAAGTGAGAGATGTGTTAAATGAACGCCGATACCTATTACCAGAGCTATTACCAGAGCTATATCCAGACCTATACTTATAGGCAAGATTGGATTTACAGGCTGAACTTATCGAACATGCCATCCAGTTATTTTCCATTTTTTAAGAGTTATCCTTGAGGTTTAAATCAGGCGCCTAAGTTTGTAGATAATGAATGTAGCAAAGTATAATATTATACGACCTGTTTTATCAATCCGAAATTTCAAATTTTAACTTATTAATAACACAATAGATGAAGGTTATTGACAAATGCCACTTACAAATCCTCGAAAAGTCAGTCTGGCGCCTATGTTGGACTGGACGGATCGGCATTTTCGTTATTTGTTACGCCTGGTTTCAAAAAACATCTGGCTTTACACCGAAATGGTGACCACAGGTGCTATTTTACATGGCAATAACCTGGAGCGTTTCCTGGGCTATAACCACGAAGAGCATCCTTTAAGTTTGCAATTGGGTGGTAGTGATCCGGCTGCTCTGGCTCAATGTTGTCAATTAGCGGAAGAATATGGCTATGATGAAGTTAATCTTAATGTGGGCTGCCCCAGTGATCGCGTTCAATTCGGTGCATTTGGCGCCTGTTTAATGGCCAGACCAGAATTGGTGGCGGAGTGCATTGGTGCGATGCTTGATAGTGTCGATATCCCTGTTTCTATAAAAACACGGATTGGTATTGATCATGAAGATCATTATGAACAATTGCAGGCTCTTGTGGGGGCTGTTAGCCAGACAGGCTGTCGTTATTTTACGATTCATGCTCGAAAAGCCTGGTTAGAAGGCCTGAGCCCCAAGCAGAACCGGGATATTCCGCCTTTACGTTATGATTTTGTTTATCAGTTAAAAAATGATTTTCCGGATTTGCATATCACTATTAACGGCGGGATTAAAACACTGGCAGATATGCAGGCGCATCTGGAGCATGTTGATGGTGTAATGATTGGCCGTGAAGCTTATCATAATACTTATTTGATGGCGGATGTGGATCAGTTTTTTTATGACTCCAGCCAGAAAAAGCCCACCAGAAAAGAAGTTATAAATGCCTATGCGGATTATGTTGAACAGGAAATGACAAAAGGCGTTCCCCTGATTCATTTGACCCGCCATATTTTAGGGCTTATGCATTCCTGTACAGGGGCAAAGCATTTTAGACGAGTTTTGAGTGAAAATGCCTGGAAAAAAGAAAATGGGGCTGAATTGATAGTACAGGCAGCAAAAGAAGTGGATTGTGACTAAATAGTGTCCATCCATAAATAGGCGAATAAATTCGCCCCTACAATTTAGGTTTTAATAACTTAGAAGCGTATTATGTACAAAAAGCCTGTGGTTGCTTATTTTTCTGTCGTTGACTGTCTGAGCGTAGCGGCTTCTCATAACAGCAAGCAACGTCAGAAAAATAAGTGACCATAGGCTTAACAGTGGTTATTAAGAAATAGACGCTGAATAGTTATGTATTGTTATGTCTATACTAATTTCGGGAAGTTATAGGGGCTGATTATAATTCTTTAGCTGCAACAGGTTTTTGTATATAGTAACCCTGAGCATAATCACAGCCCGCTTCCCTGACTAAATCATAATGCTCCTTTTTCTCCACGCCTTCAGCAACAACTTTTAAACCAAGACTATGCCCCATGGCAATAATTGTCTTAATGAGCACCTTGTCTTCCTGATTATCATGGCAATTAAGTATAAATTCTCTATCTATTTTAACGGTGCTTAAGGGAAATTTCTTGAGATAACTCAATGAAGAATATCCCGTACCAAAATCATCCATAGAAATTTCCATTCCCTGGTCAATAAGCTTCTGAAGGTTATTGATAAGTGTTTCATTCGCCTGTATTAATACATTTTCAGTTAATTCAATACCAATGTCAGTAAACGCCAGATTATATTTTTTTAAATTTTTCAAAATCAGATCATATATATCCAGGTGTAGAAGCTGTCTACCTGATATATTGATATTGATCTTTGTACATGAGTGTTTTTCCAGTTTCCAGAGACTGCTTTGTCGACAGGCCTCTTCAATCACCCAGTTGCCAATATCAATAATCAGGCTGGAACTTTCAGCAATATTAATAAACTCTTCAGTTGCAGGTGGTGAGTCAATGGAGGGAAACCACCTGATCAGCGCTTCATAACTTGATATTTTATTGGTAGTCAGATTAATCAGTGGTTGGTAATAAAGCTCAAAATTATTATTTTTTATTGCTTCTCTGAGCAAATTTTCAAGCATTTGCTTTCTTAACAGGAGATCATTATTTCGACTAGTGAAAAATCGATAATTGTTCCGACCTGCTTCTTTGGCCTCGTACATGGCAACATCTGCATAACGCAATAAGTCATCAACATTCCCGGCATCATCAGGAAACAAGCTGATACCGATGCTAATGGTAATATGTACAATTTCTTTATTCAGTTTTATTGGCTTTGCCATCTCCTTGAGTATTTTATCCATGATATGCATAAGATCTGATTGAGAATCAATATTAGGCATCATCAGTATAAATTCATCACCGCCAAAACGAGCAAGAACGTCGTATTGGCGAATGAGTTGTGAAATCCTTTTACTTGCCTGCTGAATGAGCATGTCTCCCTGATCATGTCCTAATGTATCATTAATGATTTTAAAGTTATCGAGGTCTATAAAAGAGACAGCAATGATTTGATTAAAGCGCTTCGCTTCTTCAATTCGATTTCTCAGTTCATTTTTAAACAAATGGCGATTAGGAAGTCCAACCAATTGGTCGTATGAGGCTAATTTTTCAAATTTATCTTTAGTTAACTTTAATTCGGTTTCTGCTTTTTGAGTACGCTGAGTCAGTATATAGAGCGTAAAGATCAGAATTATAGAAATAATGAGATAAATTATAAAGGTCAGGATACCCGTTTGCTGATAGTCATGGATCCAGTCTGTGACGTTTATGGAAAGATAAACTTTTCCTAATGACAGCCCCCTGACATCTTTAATATCTATTTGTCGCCAAACAAAAATATCGTTGTCAATTTCCTGTATAAAGCCAATATTGTCACTGGGATTATATATATTCCTCCAATCAGGAATATTCAGCTGCTGATTATTGGACAATCCATGCTTACTGGAAATAATACTGTCGCTATATCTGTCCCAGTTCGGATTTCGACCGATGAGGCGTTGATGTTCTTGCCATTTTTGTTTGTTTAGTCCAGATTTTGAAATAGCTAGAATTAATCCTGTATCACCTTGCTCGGCAATTTCATCAAGTATCAGACTGGCATCTATGCCTAATTCAACATAGCCTATTCTTTTTTGCTTATACTCCCAAGGTGCAACAACACGTAAGGTAAGCGTACCAAAGGAACCCAGTTCTAATCCGGAAAAGACTTTACCTGTCCGCTCTGCTTCCACAGTGGTAAAACGTTTAATGACATCACCCGATTGCTCAGGATTATGCACTCTAAGGATGTTTATTCGATTGATATTGTTAAAATAGAGATGAGTGATTCCTATAACATCACGAACCTGCTGTAATCGCTCACGACTATTGCTCAGCAGCCCGCTGCTATCCTGCCTGGACAGATGCTCACCAATCCAGGGACTTTTTTGCAGCAATGTTAATAAGCCGGTGAGAATTTTGGATTTGTGTATGATTTCTTCCTGAATCTGTGCGTCAACATATTTCATGCGCTCATCCGCCAGATTACTAATAGCATTTCGATACTGAATCTGAAAGACAATAGTACCGATAATAAGAATAATAATGAGGGATATGGCAATGGGCAAAAGGACTCTTATGCTTAAATTTTTTGAATAGTTGTTATTCAAGCTGCATCCTTTGAGAAAGTATTGTATATAACAAGATTAGACGAGTTTCAAAAGATTGCCATAAATAGGAATAATTATCATTACATACGATTCATAGTATGTCCTGAACAACAAAACCTGAGATGATTTATCTCTCTATAGTGCCCCCTGTAATTTAACTCGCTTATGGTTTTACAAGGACAACGGTAATGTTATCTTTCCCGCCTGCTTCATTGGCTGCATCAATCAAAGCCTGAGCCATTTCTTTAAGTGTATTTTTTCTGTTGTTACGGAGAATATGGCGTATTTCTTTATCGGATAACATATCGCAGAGCCCATCTGAACATAGCAGAAATAGTTCATTCGCTTTAACTGCAATGGTGTGTTGTTCAGCAACGATTCTTCGCCAGGGACCAATTGCTTTGTAAATAATATTATTTTTGGGCGGCGGGCCTTCCTTGCCTGTTTCTACCCATAATTGATAGTGACTGTGGTCAGTACTGAGTTGTGTCAATTTCCCCTGACTAAAACAATAGGTTCGGCTGTCTCCAACATTAAAAGAATAGAGCTTCTTGTCCCCGGAACCTTTAAGTGCACTGATTAAAAAGCCAGTGACTGTGGTACCCATACCCCTGCCTTCAGAGAGTCCTTTGGCAATATTGTAACAGTGAGTCTGATTATTGGCATCTTCAACGGCATCTTGCAATAAGCTGTTAATTACTTCAGTCGTATTCCTTCTGTTTCTTTTACTGTTTTGTTTGTAGGAGTTATCGAGTTTTTTTATATGATTAAAAATTGTTTCAATGGCCAGCTTGCTGGCAACTTCTCCAGCTTCGTGTCCACCCATTCCATCGGCAACAATAAAGAGTCCGAGTTTTTCATCAATGAGATAATTATCTTCATTATGATCACGGCGTTGACCCACATCGGTGATTCCAGCTGAATAGAGCCGAATGGGATCGGGTTTGAATATGAGTTTGTCGAAAAAATTCTTTAGCATAAACTTATCTTAGGACGATAACTTACCGTATTCCAGCTCATTTAAGAATTGAGTTAAATCAGGCGCCAGAATTCTTTCTGCTGGATAACCCGGGCGCTCAAGCACTACCTGTCCTGAATCATTTTCTACACTGATGATGTAATCTGAATCTGTACAGGCAATAAAGAACGTAAGCGTTTGTTTATTGCGAAGTTTACCTAAAGCATGACCAATCTGATTTTCAATTAACCGGTCCATATCCGCTTTGTTCCAGACAAACAGCAGGGTCAAATTGCCCTGCTGAAAAATAGTCTCAATTTGCTCAGACCAATAACGACAAAAAAATGACTGTATATCCGGGCGTATTTCAATATCCAATGCTTTTTCAAGGCCTGATAAATCATTGTTTTGCTCACGTTGTATCGGCTGCCAATAGATAGAATCAATCATCTGCTCAGAAAGAAAAGCATCGCCTTGCTGGCAGGTTGAAGGCCAATCGGATTCATGCCTTGTTACAGGATTGTTACCTGTCTGAGCATTTATAGTATTGATAAAACGCTTAAAAAAATTATCCAGGCAATTGTTAAATTTATTCACTTCCGGTGAAGAATTTATTTTTTTTATATCAGGCATTTGCTTATTTATAGTTTAAGGCTTCAGGGTTAATTCATTGAGTATTCAGGTAATTAGCGGTCAGATATTATGCGCCAGCATCATTACACAGGGGGTTACAGGATAAAGTAGAGTATGAAGTAAACTTCGACTCTACCTAATCAATAATACCTCACCTTTACAAAGGTTACGAGTTTGCTGCATCATTTTTGTTATCAGTGCTTTTTCAATGTCTAACTGGAAAATAATCTGCTCCTGATAATCGACATGAGTGATAACAACATCAATTGATTCAAGGTAATGCCGAATAGATGATTCAAAAGGGTAGGAAAATTGAATCCGAATGGATGATAGTTCGACTATTTCCTTAACGATTAATTTTTCCAGCGCTGCCTGAGTACTATTACTATAAGCCCGAACCAGACCGCCTGCACCTAATTTAATGCCGCCGAAATAACGACTGACCACACAGATGATTTCACCATAATGACTATATTGCAGGATATTTAAAATGGGTTTTCCTGCGGTACCTGAAGGCTCGCCACCATCACTAAAGCGTACTGCAGTAGCCGAAAGGGGAGGACAGGCAATAAAAGCCCAGCAATGATGGCGGGCATCAGGATAACGTTTTTTTGCCTGCTCAATCACATTAAATGCTTCATCTGCATTGCTGCAGTGATCAATATGAGCAATAAACCGGCTGCGCTTGATTTCAGTCACGACTTCGATGGCTTCAGCTGGAATAAAGTAACGTATCGCATCAGCCATAGGAACTGAATCCTCTTTACCCGCCAAAACCTCTAGCTATCATTGCCTTTTTTAATTGATTCGTAAGCGGCTTTGAGATCATCGTGGATAGAGCCATCAGCGGGTGAGGAGCCATCAGCTGGAGAAGAGCCACCAGCAACAGAAGTTAAAACGGGAGGAACAGCTTCCTGGGGTTGGGAGTCTCCCAAAAGTTGTCCACGGCGGCGTTTGGCTTCTTCAATGGCTTGTTTTCTGGCTTCGTCTTTAGCTCTAAGCAGGGCATTCTGACGTTCTATTTCGCGAGAGCGTAAAGACTCGGCTTCTAATTTGCTGCGAGCATTATCTGCTTCGGACTGCATGCGTTCCAACTCATCTCTTTGCAGAGCAATGGACTGCTCCTGAAGTTTTTTGTTGATTTGAATTTGTTCTATTTGTTCTTTAAGCTCCAGAGCTTCCTGTTGAGCTTGTTTTTCCAATGCTAACTTTTGATTTTTCAGCTCTTCGACTTCCTTCAATGCGCCTAGACGATCTGTTTCCAACTGCTCTTTCAGTGCTTCAGCTTCCCTTAATGCCTGCAGACGTGCAGCTTCCAACTGCTCTTTCAGCTCCACGGCTTCCTTCATCGCTTCCTGGCGGGCAGCTTCTAATTGTTCCTTCAGCTTACGGGTTTCTTCTTCAGTTTGTTTTGTCAGCAGGTCTTTTTGTTTTCGAAGTTCTTCTGCCTCGTCAAGAGCCTCCTGCTTTGCTGCTTCTACCTGTTCTTTAAATGCTAAAATTTCCTGTTGGTACTTAAGTGCTTCATCTTCCAGCTTCTGAGCTTCATCTGCTAATGATATTTTTTCTGCTTCCAATTGCTGACGCTGCTTTAAAACTGCGGCTTCAAGCTCCAGACGTTCAGCTTCGATTTCTCGTGCCATATCCTGGCGTAATTGATCCATTTCAGCACGTGCTTTTTCGGTTTCTGCACGGACCTGATGTAATTCATCTTCAAATTCTTTGCGTGCAATTTCTGCAGCCTGAGCACGTTCATTGGCACTTTCAATACGCTGCTGTGCTTCAAAAAGCTCAGCTGAACGCAGTTTTTCCTGTTCTTCACGCTCCAGCTTCTCATCTTTCATTTGCGCTGCCAGACGCTGCATTTCACTTTGAGCATCCTGACGAGCCTGCTCAGAAGCCAGACGAAGATTTTCGTGCTGGTCAGCATCTTTCTGGGCCTGGTTTATTTTTAACTGCAGAGCTGTTTCCTGCTCCATACTCAAGCGAGAGTATTCTTCCGCCAATGCCTCCTGAGCGGCATCCATTTCAGCTTTCATGTTGAGAATTTCATCTTCAGCTGACGATTTTAAGTGTCCAAAATGCTGTTCCTGCTGATTGACTTGTTCTTGCTGTTGTTTTTCCAGCTCACTGGCCATTTGTTCTTTGGCTTCGTGCATTTCCTGTTTCAGACGTTCTACTTCAGCCAGTGCCGCTTCTCTATCGGCATCAATTTTTTCAGCACGTTCTTTTTCTTCTTGTGCTTTGATCCGGGCTTCATGGATTTCTGCATGTTGTCGAGCATCGGCATCTTTTCTGAGACGTTCAATTTCATCTTTGGCATTTAATAATTCTGACTCAGCTTGAGAGGACAGTTTGGCCAGTTCTTCTGATTGCTGTAATGCCTGTTCTGCTTCTGCGCGTACTCGTTTTGCCTCTTCAATTGCCTGTTCTGCCCGCAGAGCTTCTTCCTGAGATTGTTTTTTTGCCTCTTCTAAGGCAGCTTCTTTCTCACTTAATTGTTCCTGGCTGGCCTGACGAATGGCTTCTTCTGCTTCTTTTTTCGCTTGTTCAGCATCCTCAGCTCGTTTCGCTTCGTCTTCAGCTCTCTTTCTGGCTTGTTCAGATTCTTCTCTGAGGCGACTAGCCTCATGCTCCGCATTTTCCGCACGTTCTGCTTCAGATTTTGCTTTTGACAAAGCATTGTCTACTTCGTCTGATTTTTTCTGCAGTGCTTCTTTGTGGAGTTCCTTGGCAGTCTCCTCGGCTTCTTTTCGGGCTGCCTCTGCCTGAGTCGCACGCTGTGCTTCCTGTTCAGCCAGTTCACGAGCTGAGTCAGCTTCGCCGCGTAATTTTTCTGCTTCCTGCTCTGCTTTTTGGCGGGAAGCCTCAGCTTCAGCTTTCAGGTGAGTTTCTTCTTCAACCTGCTGCTTAATTTTATCCAGTTCCAGGGATGAATGTCCCTGCTCTTCTTGTTGGGCCTCAAGCTGAACAGCTCTAAGCTGTGCAGTTTTCAGGGCAAGTTCAGCATGTTGGGCACGTTTAGCTTCCTCTTCAGCCTTTTTAAGTGCTTCCTGGGCTTCACCTCGCAGCTCAGCCGCCATACCTTCGGCTTCTTTTCGAGCTGTTTCAGCCAGGTTTAACTGTTTTGATTGTGCTTCAGCTTTTTTACGTGCGGCGTCAACTTCTGGTGTAGTAGGGATTGCTTCATCGCGACGATCAGCCTGAGTTGTTGGACTTTTAGTTATTGGGCTTTGAGTTTTGGCCTGCTTCTTTTCTAAGTCTTCACCTTTTATGTTTTGAGCGTTTGATTTTTCTGTTTTTTCTTTAGCTTTTTCTTTAGCCTTTTCTTTAACTTTTTTGTTAACTTTCTTCGGCCCGGAGTCAGAATCAGGGGCGATATCTGCTTCACCGATACCATTTTCAATGATAGAACAATTGTAACCCTGCTGGATAAACAAAAAA
>JAPVVU010000099.1 GCA_028571885.1 Gammaproteobacteria bacterium
GATTTCAGGTAAAATGCCCTGTTTTATTAATTCAGTGTTGAGCTTTTCCAGCAGCTCTGCAATATGGGCAGAAATAAATTGTTCAAAATATTTATAGACGTGGATTCGAATGTCAGGTGAAAAATCAAAGGGCTCCATACTGTCACGAAATGCGCTTAAAATGTTTTCAGCACCTAAAGGACTTTTTTCAATGTGCTCGCCGTGGTTTTTAAGTAATGCAAAAATTCGGGTTTCTAAATGAGCAAATGCTTCGTGATTTTGTTTTATTATCTTTTCAATTGCGGTATCAAAGGATAGATTTTCTTCCCAATCTTTTGTTGCTATAAGATTGAGTGTATCTTTTTTATTTCTTTTAGCAAAAGTGAAGCCATCCAGCTCCCCTTGTAAAGTCTGACCAATCCTGGAGGTCTGGAAGTTTTTGGCAAGCGTACTTATAAATAAGGGAATAGCTTCACTCGTTGATTTTTGCAGACTATGTAATGCGGTAAAACAATCTGACTGGACGGTGACGGAATTCGCTGTTTCAGCCCTGGCTATCAAATCGTCTGTTAGTGCGTCTGCAAACCGGCTTAGGGAGATAGAAAACCAATGCTCTGTAATGGTGTATAGGGGGAGCAGGGCTATATTAATATTTTTCTTCATGCACCGATAGTATCATTTTTGCCAGGTGTGATTTGTGAGTCATTGCTAAAAGTATTACTTAATAAGCAAAATTTAGAATCGGGACAAAGTGTTGCTTTTCCATAAAAAATAAAAGGCCTGTCCTGTGAGCATAAAACCAATAATTTTTAGCAAAGTTGCAGTGCTCACATATTCCATTAAAGTGCCTGCTGTCAGCAAATAAACAGCTATATTGATGAATAACAGGGCTTTATCTTGTGTTTTTTGCTGTTCGTTATTACTCATAACATTGTCAGCGAGCATTTCTCTCAGTTTAGGCATGGTTTAGGCTACTCCTATTTATCGTTCGAATTATGACCAATAATAGCAGTTAAGTCATAAAACTTCTAATTCAGTATCAATTATACCGGCTTTTCACATTCAATCGTATAGAGCTCAGGTTTTTTTACCGGCTCAAGACTGTCTGTAGGCTCAGGGCTATCTGTAGGCTCAGGGCTGTCTACAGGCTCATGGCTGTTTTTACTTTTATCACTATCCAGCTTCATCGCAGTTAAAGTGCCTCCCCAGAGGCAGCCGGTATCAATTGCATAAACATTGCTCTGGCTGGTGATGCCGAATAAAGTAGACCAGTGGCCAAAAATAATTTTCAGGTCATTGCTTTTCCTGTCGGGTATTTCATACCAGGGAATATAGCCGTCCTTTTGACTACCAATGGGGCCTTTATCCTTAAAGTCAAGTTTCCCCCCAGGCTTACAATAGCGCATGCGTGTCAGACAATTGGTAATAAAACGCAAGCGTGCCCAGCCCTGTAAATCCTTATTCCATTTTTTTGGTTCATCGCCAAACATATTAGCCATGAATTGAGGATAATCATCACCCTGTAAGACATTTTCTACTTCACAGGCACATTTTTGTGCTGTTGTTAAATCCCACTGTGGCGGCAGACCCGCATGGATCATAGTATAGCCTAATTTTTCATCATGGTGCAGTAGAGGACGGTGACGTAACCAGAGGATGAGTTCCTCCCGATCAGGTGCTTCAAGAATGCCATCCAGGGTATGATTTTTCACTTTTTCATTACCTTCACAAATAGACAATAATGTCAGATCGTGATTGCCCAGAATACTGATGGCACTTTTTCCTAGCCCTTTTATAAATCGTAAGGTCTCCAGCGATTTATCGCCCCGATTGATCAAATCACCCGCGAACCAGAGAGTATCTTTGTCAGGATCAAAGGCAATTTTTTCGAGCAAAGAGATGAGTGCATCAAAACAACCCTGAATATCACCAATAGCATAGGTGGCCATTGATATTTATACCTTCTTTTAGTCAAATAGAAAGGCTATGATAATACCATTATTAGCAACTCTGTGCAGTGTATAAATAATGAGTGAAACAACACATACAACTATGACCTTAAAGAAGTCTTTAGAGAAGTCCCTGGAGAGGCCTGTTGATTTACCTTGTGCTTTAGAGCAGCATCAAAAAAGTACCATAGAAAAATTTTTGCAAATTACTAGTGACACGAAATTGGCACACCTTGCCGGGCAATCGGACAGAGTGAGCCTGCAGCAGTGGGTCAAAGTGATGGTCTGTAGTGATTTTGTGACACGCCAGTTAAGCCGACACAAAACGGTTATTGCTGAACAATGGCTGGCAGGTGATTTTGCCAGAGTGATGCAAACAGATGAATTAGCTGAAAGGCTTGCTGAGCGTCTGCAGAATGTCGACACAGAACTTCAATTACTTCAGGTGCTGCGTGATTTTCGAAATCAGCAAATGGTGCGCATCAGCTATCGTGATATCAATGGGCTGGCCAATTTAAACGAAGTTCTTTTTGAGCTGACTGAATTAGCTAACTGCTGCATCATACAATCACTGCAGTGGCTGGATAAGGCCCAGCAAAAAGAATTTGGAACTGCTCTGGACAGTCAGGGCCGGCCTATGCCGCTCATTGTTATTGGTATGGGTAAACTGGGTGCCTATGAACTTAATTTTTCATCCGATATCGATCTGATTTTTGCTTTTTCAGAACATGGTGAAACCGTCAATGGTCCCCGAAGTATCAGCCATAATGAGTATTTTATAAAACTGGGCCAGAGATTGATTAAGGTGCTGAATCAAAAAACTGTGGATGGTTTTGTCTTCCGGGTTGATATGCGTCTGCGTCCCTTTGGCCAGAGTGGTCCTCTGGTTGTGAGCTATCATGCGCTTGAAGATTATTATGCCAGACATGGTCGGGAGTGGGAACGCTATGCACTCATTAAAGCCAGAGTTATTACTGGCAGTGAAAGTGATAAGGACTCTCTTGGTTCTCTGCTCACGCCGTTTGTTTATCGACGCTATATTGATTTTAGTGTCTTTGAATCACTGCGTGAGATGAAGGCCATGATTGCACAAGAGGTGAAGCAGAAGAAAAAAGAACATAATGTCAAACTGGGTGCTGGCGGGATCAGAGAAATTGAATTTCTGGTGCAGGCTTTTCAATTACTTCGGGGTGGGCAAAATGCTCAGTTGCGAGAAAGGCAGGTGCAAAAAGTACTTGTCACGCTTGGCGAGCAGTCTATTTTACCTGAAGATGTTGTCACAGAATTACTGCACTGCTATGATTTTTTACGCACAACAGAGCATCGTATCCAGCAAATAGATGATCAGCAAACGCATAATCTTCCGGATAATGTTTTTCCCCGAGCTCAAATTGCTTATGGTATGGGCTATAAAGACTGGGAAACTTTTGCCATCGAATTAGATGCGATCAGAAGTCGGGTTCATGAACATTTTGAACAATTGTTTCATACCACTAAGGTTCAGGATTCCGGGGCTGAAGACAGTGATAAGTCTCTTATGAATCAAGTGCAGGGGATTTGGCAGGCGAGTCTGAGTGAAGAGGATGCTGCTGATATTTTGTCTGCAATGGGCTATCAGGACGGCATGGCCATCGTCCGTTTACTGGATGCTTTCAGAGAGTCTCATCACTATCGTAAGATGTCCAACGAAGGCAGTGGGCGTCTGGATAAACTGATGCCGCTGATATTAAAATCGGTGGCTCAGGTTGAAGACAGCGAAACGACGTTTAAGCGCATCATGGATGTCATTGAAAGTGTTTGCCGCCGCTCAGTTTATCTGGTTCTGCTGGTTGAAAACCCACTGGGACTTGCCCAGCTGGTGAAACTCTGTGCGGCCAGTTCCTGGATCACGCGTTTACTCAGTCGTTCCCCTGCTTTGTTTGATGAACTGCTTGATGCCAGAGTCTTATATGCACCATTGAGAAAGGAGCAGCTGTTTCAGGAACTGGAAGAGAAACTCAGCACCATTGAAATGGATGATCTGGAACAGCGTATGGAATTGCTGCGTCATTTTAAACAAAGCCAGACTCTCAGAGTGGCGGCCGCAGATATAGCAGGCATAGTGCCTGTAGAGAAAGTAAGTGATTACTTAACCTGGATTGCAGAAGTCATTATAGACTTTGTATTACAAACCGCATGGCATGATCTGGTGCACCGTTATGGGCATCCTCAATCTACTTCGCATCAGTGTTCTTCTGCTAAAGATGAGTCTGCTGAAGTTCAGACTAAGGCTCATATAAATGCGGACATAAGTGCGGGCACAGGTTTTTGTTTATTGGGTTTTGGCAAAATGGGTGGTATTGAACTGGGATATAGTTCTGATCTGGATATGGTGTTTATTTTTTCCAATGCCTTTATTGATGGTGCAACTGATGCAAACAACTCAAGCAATGCTAAAAATTGTAAGTCGATAGATAATTTACAATTTTATTCCAAACTGTCCTTTCGCATTATGCATATATTACAAACAAAGACACATTCAGGCGCTTTGTATGAAGCTGATATGCGCCTCAGACCCAATGGTAATTCGGGCTTAATTACCAGCAGTCTCAAAGCATTTAGAGTCTATCAACTGGAAAAAGCCTGGACCTGGGAGCATCAGGCCCTGGTTCGAGCGCGATTCATTGGTGGCGATAAGCAGTTGATTGCGGATTTTGATGCCGTTCGTAAGGAAATTTTAGGTCAAAGCAGAGCAACAGACGTCCTGAAAAAAGAAGTCCGTGAAATGCGTGAAAAAATGCGCGAGACATTAATCAGGAAGAGAAAAGGCTGCTTTGATATAAAACAGGGCTTTGGCGGTGTGGCTGACATTGAGTTCATTGTGCAGTTTATGGTGTTAAATTATGCCTGTAAATACCCGGATTTATTGACCTGGACTGACAATAAGCGAATTTTAGAAATGCTCGCAGAAATGGCTTTGCTGCCTGAGTCGACCGTTGCTGATTTAAGTGAATGTTATCGTTTATTTAGAGCTCGCTTGCATCAATTAAGTCTTCAAGAGCGCTCAGCTCTCGTTTCAGTTGAAGAATTTAAAAATGAAAGAGAAAAAATACAGCGTCATTGGCGTGAGATAATGGAGTGATACTCAGTCATAGTGTAGAATAGCTGTTTTTCTTTTTATTAACCCTGATTTGATTGAGGAGTTTTGTTTATGTCGATGGATGACAGAGATGGCGTCATCTGGTTTGATGGTAAAATGGTTCCCTGGCGTGATGCCAAAGTTCATGTATTAACTCACACATTGCATTACGGCATGGGGGTTTTTGAAGGTGAGCGAGCCTATCATACTGATAAAGGAGCGGCTATTTTTCGCTTGCAGGAACATACTGAGCGTATGTTTCGTTCTGCGCATATTCTGAGTATGCCCATGCCTTTTGATAAAGAAACCATTAACGAAGCAACCAGAGCGGTTGTTGCGCAGAATAATCTCGATTCAGCTTATATTCGTCCGATGGCTTTTTATGGCAGTGAAGGTATGGGGCTGCGAGCCGATAATCTGAAAGTTCATATCATGATTGCTGCCTGGGAGTGGGGTGCTTATCTGGGTGCTGAGAGTCTGGAAAAAGGTATTCGTATCAAAACTTCTTCTTTTACACGTCATCATGTCAATATTACTATGTGTAAAGCAAAGGCCAATGGCAACTATATGAACTCCATGCTGGCTCTGCAGGAAGCGTTGACCGATGGCTATGATGAGGCACTCTTACTGGATGTCGATGGTTTTGTTGCTGAAGGCAGTGGCGAAAACATCTTTATTGTTCGCAATGATACGATCTATACACCAGAGCTGACCTCTGCGCTGGAAGGCATAACCCGTGATACTATTTTCACACTGGCGGCTGAATTGGGCTATGAGGTAAAAGAAAAACGTATCACCCGTGACGAAGTTTATTGTGCGGATGAAGCCTTCTTTACCGGTTCTGCTGCGGAAGTGACGCCGATTCGTGAATTGGATAACCGCCAGATTGGCAATGGCGGACGCGGACCTATTACTGAAAAATTACAAACTATGTATTTTGATCAGGTTCATGGTCGTCGTGATTTGTATCCCCAGTGGCAGACCCTGGTTAAATAATGAAGGGTTAAATAAAGCAGATTAAGTGAACGTAACTATTCAGCGTGTTATTTACAAAATGCCTGTGGTTGCTTATTTTTCTGACTTTGATTGTCTGAACGAAGTGGCATTTCATAACAGAAAGCGAAGTCAGAAAAATGAGTAACCATAGGCTTAACACGGGTAATTAATAAATACACGCTGAATAGTTACAAGTGAAAAGGTTAAATAAAACGGGTTAAATGAAGAACAGGAAACCTTATGGCACAAGTAAATGATGCAGAATTATTAACACCCAATAGCAGTAATCGTTATGAACTGAAAGAGTCTGATTTGCCGGCACATTGTCCAATGCCGGGCACCAGTCTGTGGAATTCTCACCCTAAAGTGTATCTGCCTGTTAAGGAAAACGGGGGTATGGCAAAGTGTCCATACTGCGGCGCTGAATATTTCCTAAAAGAGTGAAATCCAGTACTGCGTTTACTCAATCTGAGCAGCGGACGCATAAGATCCTAATCATAGGCCCATCCTGGGTGGGTGATATGGTGATGGCGCAAAGTCTGTTTATGGTGCTTAAGCAGAAAAATCCTGAGGTGCAGATTGATGTGATGGCACCGCCCTGGAGCAATGCGCTTCTGGAGCGTATGCCGGAAGTCACCGATGTCATTGACATGCCGCTTGGGCATGGTCAGTTGCAGCTTAAACTGCGTTATCAACTGGGCAAATCCTTGCGTCAGAAGCACTATACTCAAGCCATTTTACTACCCAATTCTTTAAAATCAGCTTTGGTGCCGTTTTGGGCATCCATACCAAAAAGAACAGGTTATGTGGGTGAATTGCGCTATGGTTTACTCAATGATATTCGAAAATTGGATAAGTCAACACTCACCATGACCGTACAGCGATTTGTTGCTCTGGCAAACAATGTAACTGATTCAACGATTGATCTAAAGAGTATTCCTGTTCCATCTTTACAGGTTCGGGCAGAAAATGTTCAGTCAGTACTGAGCGAATTTAATCTCACCACTAATAAGCCTGTTCTGGCACTTTGCCCCGGTGCGGAATACGGGCCTGCCAAACAATGGCCTGCACGACATTATGCTGCACTGGCTGCGATAAAAATGCAGCAGGGCTGGCAGGTCTGGATCTTTGGCTCACAAAAAGATCACGCCATCGCAGAACAGATTAATGAAATTCTGGATCAGCAGGCCACTAATTTATGCGGCAAAACTGAACTGGCACAAGCAATTGATTTAATGTCTCTGAGTCAAGCAGTGGTGAGCAATGATTCTGGTTTAATGCATATGGGTGCGGCGTTAGGGGTTCCCGTTGTTGGTGTTTATGGCTCCAGTGATCCCAATTTTACACCGCCATTGGGGAAAAATACTGCCGTGCAAAGTCTTAATTTAGACTGTAGTCCCTGCTTTAAACGAATCTGTCCTTTAGGACATACTCACTGCCTGGAAAACCTGGAACCTGAACGGGTGCTGGCGTCTTTAGAGCATTTAATCCATGATACAGGGATTGATTCAGCTCTTGATATGGGAAAGGAGCCTTCAGCTTGAAGAAGGTCCTTATTATTAAAACCTCATCTCTGGGCGATGTGATACATACTTTACCGGCACTGACAGATGCAAAAACAGCCCTGGGTGATATCCAGTTTGACTGGGTTGTTGAGGAAAACTTTGCGGAAATTCCAGCCTGGCATCCCGATGTTAAAAATATCATTCCAGTGGCAATCAGGCGCTGGCGTAAGCAGATTTTTAAAACCATTTTTTCTGGTGAGTGGAAAAAATTTAAACAACAGCTGCAGCAGGAACAATATGATTATGTCATCGATGCTCAGGGCTTGTTAAAAAGTGCTCTGATTGCTCGACTTGCCAGAGGTCAGCGTTATGGTCTGGATAAACAATCAGCCCGTGAGCCGTTGGCCTCATATTTTTACCAATATCCTCAGGCGATTGACAAACATCAACATGCTGTTGAGCGTGTTCGACAATTGTTTGCCAGGAGTCTTGGCTATCAGCTGAATGACCTGCCGCTTAATTATGGTATTGCTGAATATATCACTCTGCCTGATCATACTATTTCTACTGATCCGGTTGATAATGAGGCTAACGTTAAAAATAACTCTGATTCTAAAGATGACGCTTCCAGACAAATTCTTTTTTTACATGGCACAACCTGGGCAACTAAACATTGGCCGGAGCAATACTGGGTTGAACTGGCTGACCGGATGAGCGGAACCGATTATACCATAGTACTTCCCTGGGGAAATGAAGCTGAACATCAAAGAGCATTGCGAATAAAACAAAAAAGTGAACGAGAGAGACAGGTTGTAGTGCTGGATAAAATGAGCCTTAATGAATTGCTGAAACAAATAATCAATGTTGATGCTGTTGTTGCGGTGGATACCGGACTTGCACATCTGTCGGCCGCGATAGGTAAACCAACCGTTGCACTCTATGGTCCGACGAGTCCGGGACTGACGGGCACCTATGGCAAAAATCAGCTGCATCTGCAGGCTGATATAGAGTGCGCACCCTGTTTTAAGAAAAAGTGTATTAAGACAAAATATGATAAGAAATATGGTGATATTGCACCAGAATGTTTCAGCCATCTGACTCCAGCACAGGTAGCAGAATCTTTGCATGAGCTGCTTTCCCGTCAGGCCTCATAATAGTATAGGATTAAAGTAGATAATAAATGAAATTAGCTTTTGCACTCTTTAAATATTTTCCCTATGGTGGCCTGGAACGTGATTTTTTGCGCATAGCAAAGGAGTGTCAGTCACGGGGACATGAGATCTTTGTTTATAGTTTTATCTGGGAAGGTGAAGTACCTGAGGGTTTTAATTTAACCCTGATACCTGTTAAAGGCATTTCTAATCATCAGCGTATTAGTGATTTTTCACAAAAATTGTCACAGCTGTTGTTACAAAAAGTGCCACAGGAAAAATTTGATCTGATAGTTGGTTTTAATAAAATGCAGGATCTGGATCTCTACTACGCAGCTGATCCCTGTTATGAAGCGAAGGTCAGAGAACAACATGGTAAATTATATCGCCTGGGCAATCGATATAAAGTGTTTCAATCTATGGAAGAATCTGTATTTTCTGTGGATACAAATGTAGAACTGCTGTTTATTTCCAATATTCAAATGGAGAACTTCAAAAAAATCTATCATACGCCGGCAGAGCGTTTCCACTCATTACCGCCGGGCGTGGATCGATCGCGTATCAGACCAGATAATGCGAATGAAATCCGAATCAGAGTACGCAACAGTCTGTCGTTAAACGATGATGATAAATTATTGCTGATGATTGGCACAGGCTACAAGCGCAAAGGCGTTGATCGGGCAATGGCAGCCCTGGCCAGTTTACCGGAACCATTAAGAAGCAAAACATTTCTACTGGTTGCCGGTGAAGATAAATTAAAAAAATATAAGGCACTTGCCAGGAAACTGGGTATCGAACAACAGGTCCATTTGCCAGGTGCAAGAGATGATGTCCCGGAACTTTTATTAGCCAGCGATTTGTTTATGCATCCGGCTCGCCATGAAAATACCGGGACGGTATTATTGGAAGCAATCGCTGCTGGTATTCCGCAATTGATCAGTGGTGTCTGCGGTTATGCCTTTCATATTGAAAATGCAAAAGCAGGCAGAGTGCTTTCAGAACCTTTTCAACAGTCAGAATTTAATCAGCAATTACTGGAAATGCTGAGCTCAGAAGAATGGCAGCAATGGCAGGATAATGCGCTGCATTATATGCGCAGCAGTGATATTTTCAGTATGCCGGATAAAGTA
>JAPVVU010000100.1 GCA_028571885.1 Gammaproteobacteria bacterium
GTACGTCTTTCCATCAGTGAATTCTAATATATTTAAACAGAGGATTATCTATCCCCGAGTAGATGTGTGAAATGACACAGTTTTTCTGCATTATATAGTCTTCGTTCAGGGTGGAACAAGCCTATGAGGGTGATTCTGAATAGACCTTACCTTTCTTAATAAGCAAAATCTTTCAAAATAAAAGCGTTCAGAATCACAGCCGTCGGAGGGCAAAGGGGGAATGAATTAATAAAACTTTTTATAACAATAATTGGTGGCATCAATAAAGCCGGCAATACTGCCGCAGTCGAATCGCTTACCTTTAAATTTATAAGCCAGAACGCAGCCTTCTTTGGCCTGTTTCATCAGTGCATCTGTTATTTGTATTTCACCACCGACACCAGGTGTGGTCTCCCTTAATATATCAAAGATATCCGGCGTCAAAATATAACGACCGATAATAGCAAGGTTACTGGGAGCATCTTCAGTGGCTGGTTTTTCAACCATTTCACTGATCTGGAAAATATCATCGCGGATCATTTCCCCTTTAATAACACCATATTTGTGTACCTCTTCCATAGGCACTTCTTCAACAGCAACAATACTGCATCTAAATTGTTTGTAGAGTTTGACCATTTGTGTCAGAACACCCTCACCACCTTCCTCAGCCAGACACAGATCATCCGCGAGAACAACCGCAAATGCCTCATCACCTATCAGTGGCTCGCCGGTTAAAATTGCATGCCCTAAGCCCTTCATTTCCATCTGGCGAGTATAAGAAAAAGTGCAAGTATCCATGATTTTCCGGATGCCATCCAAATACTGTTCTTTATCACTCCCTTCGATCTGGTGCTCAAGCTCGTAATTGACATCAAAATGATCTTCCATGGCACGCTTGCCGCGGCCGGTAACAATCGCCATATTGCTCAAACCTGCTTCAATGGCTTCTTCAACACCATATTGAATCAGTGGCTTATTAACAACCGGGAGCATTTCTTTGGGCATGGATTTTGTTGCAGGCAAGAAGCGCGTGCCATAACCAGCAGCGGGAAAAAGGCATTTCTTAATCATGGTAGTCCTTTCTTATATGAACAGATATAAAATAATATTTTTGTGTGATTATATCAAACGAAAATTTCTTTGCTGAAAATAATACTCATTTATTGAAAATGACAGGACCATAGCCAGAATAATCTGACAGCTTCAGATTAAGAAGGAAAATAAGTCACCAAATCCCCAAATCAATGTACCTATTATTAGCAGATTAAAACCGCACTTACCCATAACCCATGTTTCTTCTTCATGGCTGCGTGCATGCTGTAGAATTTTTTCCTGTTTATCACCTGCCCAGTCCCTCTGAAAATTCCCGTCATTATAGACACCACGACGTTGTCCAAGGCGGTGACTATTTTCAATGATCTGGCTGGAAGTCAGATAAATACCTAAAATAACGATCAGAGAACCCGATCTTGAAAACCACTGCCAATCCTGAGTTGCATAACTGATATACAAACTGAATAAAAGAATGATAGTTGAGAGAAAATAAATAAATAATGCCTGATTCTTAAGACTTTTCTTTTTCATATAATCTTCTCATCTCTAAAAGACGTCAATCCTATTCAAATGCATTAGCCAACAGCATTACCACGTGAAATTAACCGCAACATTGCGAATACCGTTCTAATCCATTTTTTTTATGCGAATCTTGCGTCCTTTCTTTTTTCCTCTATTGGCTTCCACTTTTGCAATATCAATAAATGCAATAATTTGATCAATGACTAATTGTGTCAAGGCATGCGGCAATAACCAGCCCCAATTTCCCATTGCCTTTTTTTCTGCCATATTGTCATTAAGACCGGGATTCTGTTTACTGATTTGTTCAATAAGTTTCAATGTAATGCGTTGATCAAGTCCTTTGCCATACAATTCTTTTTCAATATAATTATAGAACTCCTCTTCAAGTTTAACCAATTCCCTTTTGGTAAACTCATCCGGCAGCATCTTGAAAATCAAAGCTGAAACATAGGCTTCATAATCAACCCCCATTTTGACAATCCGAACAGCGATTGATTCCAGAGTATAATCAGATGTGTCAGGTGCCTTCAAAAATGAGTCTATTGAGGCATAGAGAATGTCAGTCTGTTCTTTGTTAAGATGGCCTTTTATTTGATTATCAATCAATTTCTCTAAAAACTGATGTTGTTTTGTTAAATTTCCCATCCATTCCCTACACTTTCATGAAGCCAATAAACCATCAAATCCCCTTTAATCGCCCCTTATACAAAAAACAAACGGACAAAACCTGTTATTATTTTATAAGTTATAGTACAAAATGCTCATTATTTACTGAAAAAGAATAAAAATAAGCTATGATTACTTTAATACTTAAGATAAATCGTCAATATTAATAATAAACGGTACAAATTAGAATACAGCATTATAATTAAACACTTATACAGTGTTTTTCCTTCTTCATTGCCGGGCTGTGCGATGAAAATGAAGGGAAAAAGAAAAGTGTAAGTACTTATATGAAAGTGCTTATATTATGACATATTTGATGTTTTTAGAATTAAGTTTTATGAGTAATAAGTTTTCTCATAATTAAAGAGTTTATAATATTTATCTGTTCATTTTAAATGATAATAAAACCGACATTCAAGTAGACCTGGAGTTCATTTTATGTTTTTTTTGCGTAACATTTCCCATACTGCACACATATTGCTTTTTCTTTTTTTCAGTTTGATAAGTTTGTCTTTGCACGCTGCAGATAAAGAGATATTCAAGCCTTTTGTTCTAGTAGAGCAGACCAGTATAAAGATGGATGATGCCAAAGCAAAAGTAACAAAACTGATCAAACAATCACCTTTTTCCATTATTGCTGAGTATTCACCTTATGATGATGCCTATATCTACATTATCACCAGCGATGAGTTAAAATCTTTGGCTTCTGAAGCACAATATGGTGGCTTTGCAGCGCCTCAACGCATCAGCCTGACCAGAGTTAATAATCAAATCCAGATAGCTTATACCAATCCAGTTTTTATGAAGCATGCCTATCGTATGAAAACGGTTGATATGCAGCCTATACTAGACCAAATGAATCAGGCCTTCGGCTTTGAACAATTTTTTGGTGGTGAAGGTTTAACTGCCAGAAAACTAAAACGATATAAGTACAGTTTTGGCCTTGAAGATTTTGACTCATTCTATGAACTGCCCGAATACGACACGCATGCCAAAGCAATTGCTGCTTTAAATAAGGGCTTCAATGATAAAGACAGTGGTATCAGAAAAATCTATGAACTTAAAATCCCAGGGAAAAAACAGGTTGTCTATGGTGTTTCAATGAATGCCCAGGATTCTGGTGATGATGCTTTAGATACCAGAAAAACAATGGATATTGTTGATCATTTACCTCTAAAGAGAACCGCTTATCTGCCTTATGAAATTATGGTTGATGACAATCAAATTATTGCCCTGCATGCTCGCTTTAGAATTGCCGTTTATTTTAATGATTTAAAGATGTTTGGTCCTCACGGTTTTGGGAAATTATTTTCTACACCAACCGCTTACTATAAAGCTTTTACTAAAGTTGCTGGTGGTGCCCAGCAGCAAAAATCATCAAGTGATGGTTTTATCGATTAGGACTTTAGGTTGTTTTGGCGGGGCTTGTTTGGGGAAAAGGGGCTAGACAACATAACCGCCTCCCCTTCTCCCCTCCCAAAAAAAATCTCACTTACTTAAACTCATGCTCCATAATTTTCTGCAATGAACTCCAGTCATTATTAGAACTTAATAACTTATTGCCTTCAATACTGCGGTAGCGTTTGTAATAATTAATCAGCCCATTGGTTGATGAATCATGTTTACTCACAGGCTTATCATCAACCAGATCAAACTGGATCTGATTGGCTAATTGTTTACCCAGCTGAACGCCCCATTGATCAAAAGAATTAATTCGCCAGATAATACCCTGAACAAACACTTTATGTTCATACAAGGCAATCAGTGCGCCAAGCGTATGGGGATCAAGTTCCTTAAACAGGATTGAGTTACTCGAACGATTACCTTCAAAGACTTTATGCGGCAGTAATAACTCAATTTCATCCTCAGATAAGCCCTCTGCATTCATTTCCTGCCTTGCTTCAGCTTCTGTTTTACCCAGCATTAACGCTTCCGACTGAGCAAAGAAATTTGACATCAAAACAGGATGATGTCCACACGCAGGATTATAAGAATCCAGGGCAATTAAAAAGTCACAGGGAATGGGTTGTGTTCCCTGATGCAGGAGTTGATAAAATGCATGCTGACCATTGATACCCTGCTCTCCCCATATAATAGGTCCGGTACAATAATCTACTTTTTCACCATCTCGATTCACATGTTTGCCATTGCTTTCCATATCAAGCTGCTGCAGATAACTGGGAAACAGACTCAAATAATGATCATAGGCCATAAAGGCCTGGGTATGAATAGCAAAGAAATTATTGTGCCAAATACCCATCATCGCTAAAATCACTGGCATATTTTCTTCCAGAGGTGCCGAAGAAAAATGCTCATCCATATTGGCTGCTCCCTCCAATAATTCTTTAAAGCGTCCCATGCCAATAGCAATTGCAATTGAAAGACCAATAGCAGACCACAAAGAATAACGTCCACCAACCCAATCCCAAAATTCAAAAATATTATGTTTATCAATGCCGAATTTTTGTACCGCCTCAATATTTGTTGAAACCGCAACAAAGTGTTTTTTTATAAATTCTTTATTCTTTACTCTGGAAACAAACCAGCCTCTTGCGGTCACTGCATTAAACATGGTCTCAGATGTTGTAAAGCTTTTCGATGAAATAATAAACAGGGTGGTTTCCGGGCTCAGTTCACTGATTGTTTCAGCAATCTGACTACCATCCAGATTCGACACAAAATGCATATTAATTTTTCTGGTCACAAAAGGTTTTAGAGCATGGATGACCATTTTGGGTCCCAGGTCTGAACCACCAATACCAATATTCACTACATCCGTTATTTCTTTACCACTATATCCCAGCCATTTACCTTTACGGATCTGCTCAGAAAAGTTTTTCATTTTTTTCAGAACAGCATCGATTTCAGGTTTAACATCTTTTCCCTGACTCATAATGGGATCAGCTGATTGTCCTCTCAGTGCGGTATGCAAAACTGAGCGATGTTCGGTAAAGTTGATTTCCTGCCCCGAAAACATAGCATCACGATAGTGCTCAAGTTTTTCCTGCTTTGCTAAATCAAACAGCAGCGACATCGTTTCATCGGTCATCAGGTTTTTTGAATAATCAAGAAAGAGCGGACCCGCCTGGAGACAAAAATCTTCGAAGCGTTCTGCATTATCAGCAAAAAGCGCTCTCATATGCAGTTTTTCAATTGTTTCTTTATGTGCAGACAGTTTTTTCCATGCGGGTGAATCAATAAGAGCGGACATTCAGTAAATCCTTATAAAACAAATGGATATTTTTTAAAAGATAAAGTGTTGTTCTACTAACCTTTTCTACTAACCATGGTATCTCACCTTATGTGTTCTCAACAAGGCGCAATTAACCCTTTCATCAAAAATAGAGTATAATGTTTCTTTTTTTCTCATACTAGAGTTTAAAACCATTTTAAAATTATAGTTTAATTCATCCATTTTTTCTTCTGAAAATATTCCACTATCAATATAAATCAGCAAATATAAATTATCTAACATACAACTAATATAAAGAAGGCTCTCTAAGAAAATAGAGCTTAAAAGGCTATCATTTATGCACGGCGACAAAGAACTTCGTTCAAAAGTTAAACTTATTGGGTCTGCTCTGGGGGAAATCCTTAAAAGACATACTCGGGAAACTGTTTTCGATGTGGTTGAGGAACTCAGAACGGGGCATATTGATTTAAGAAAAGAACATGATGAAAACAAACGTCAGCAACTGATGCAGCTTATCGAAAAGCTTGACTCAGAAACGCTTGAACAAGTCATTCGTGCCTTTAGCACCTATTTTAATCTGGTCAGTGTAGTAGAAGAGACTCAACAGCATAAAGAGCGCAGACGCCTGGCCAGCAATGAAGGAGTCCTGTGGGAAGGCTCTTTTAATAAAACACTCAAAGAATTCCAGGAACAGGATATTTCAGCTGAGCAATTTCAGGAACTACTCAACAACCTGTCTTATATGCCTGTTTTTACTGCCCACCCGACTGAAGCGAAGCGCAGAACTATTCTGGAGTGTCTGCGACGAATATTTATAGCCATAAAAAATCTGGATGATCCCCGCCTGGGCCAATTTCAAAAAGAGAGTCTGACTCAGAAATTACACAATGAAATTCAGGTCCTATGGAAAACCGATGAAATTCGAGCTGAAAAACCAGAAGTGATCGACGAAGTTAAAAATGGTTTGTATTATTTTCGTGAATCTCTGTTTGATGCCATTCCCGTCATTTATCAATATCTGGAACGCGCTATTCAAAGCGTTTATCCCGATGAAGCTAAAAATTTTAAAATTCCTGCCTTCTTACATTTTGGCTCATGGATTGGCGGCGACCGTGACGGCAATCCTTTTGTCACCGCTCAGATCACTGAAAAAACGGCTCGCTACCAGAGCCGTGAAATCATCAAACGCTATATCAGTGATGTCGATAAACTATCCCATCAACTGACTCATTCTATCGCTTTATGCACGCCCGATGAGGCTTTTACGGCGTCATTGAAAGATGATGATACAACCTATAAGCATTTGTTTGCAGAACGTCCCAAACTTTTTTCGACTGAACCCTATCGTCGTAAGCTCTTTATTATGCGCAATAAATTAGCTTATCGCATGGAGCAGGTGCAGGCCAAAATTAAAGGCCGCCGCCCGCAATCAAATTATAGTGGTTATAAAAATGAAGCTGATTTTTTTCATGATCTAAAACTCATACAGGATTCACTGTGTTCACACAATGATTGCGAACTGGCTTATGGTCCGTTGAAAGATCTACTACGTCTGGCTGAAACCTTTGGCTTTTTCCTGGAACATCTGGATATTCGTCAGGAATCAACCTTACACACCGAAGCGATTGCAGAATTATTGCAATGTATGGAACTCGAAGCTGATTATAATCAGTTAAATGAAAATGACAGAATGGCTTTATTAGCAAAACTGATTGATCAGGATAAATTACCCCGATTCAATCAGGGGGAACTGTCTGAAGCCACTATTAGTATTATTCAGGTCTTTGATGTGGTTTTACGCCTGCGTCATGAAATCAGCCCGAAACTGTTTAATCAATATGTAATCTCCATGACTCACACTGCCAGCCATGTGATGGAAGTGATGTTCCTTTGTAAATTATCCGGATTGCTGGGCAAAGATAAAAAAGGTCAGCCTTATTGTTATATTACCGTATCACCTTTATTTGAAACTGTCGAAGATCTGGAACACATTGAACCGGTGATGTCAGCATTATTTGACAATGAGATATATAATAAATACCTCAAATCTGCCGGCAATTTACAGGAAGTCATGCTGGGCTATTCAGACTCCTGTAAGGATGGTGGTATTTTAGCCTCCAGCTGGAACCTCTATAGTGCTCAAAGACGCATCACTGAATTAGCCAGGGAGAAAGAAATTGATATTCGTCTGTTTCATGGCCGCGGCGGTACCATTGGCCGTGGTGGTGGTCCAACTCATGAAGCAATTCTGGCTCAGCCCTTTGGTTCAGTGCATGGTCAGATAAAATTCACTGAACAGGGTGAAGTGCTATCCAATAAATACAGCAATAGTGAAACTGCTGTATATGAACTCATTATGGGTATCAGCGGCCTGATGAAATCCAGCAGTTGTCTGGTCAAGTCAGAAAGAGATGATAATCCTGACTATCTGGAGACCATGAACCAACTGACTAAAATTGGTGAAAAGCAATACCGGACATTGACTGATAACACGCCGGGATTTTTAGATTACTTTTATGAAGCCACGCCGGTGAGTGAAATCGGCCTGATGAATATTGGTTCTCGTCCATCTCACCGAAAAACCGGTGATCGTTCAAAGTCCTCTGTTCGCGCTATCGGCTGGGTGTTCGGCTGGGCACAATCACGACACACATTACCCGCATGGTATGGTATCGGCACTGCCTTAAGCCAATACATTAAACAGGACAAGAATAACCTGCAGCGCCTGAAAGACATGTATGAAAACTGGCCCTATTTTAATACGCTGCTGGATAACACCCAGATGGCTCTCTACAAAGCAGACATGGACATTGCCAAAGAATATTCAGAGCTCTGTCTGGATAACAATACCAGAGACACCATTTATCCTTTAATCAGCAAAGAATATACATTAACTGTTGAAAACATCTTCAAGGTGGCTCAAATTGATGAGTTATTAGAAGATAATCCGACACTTAATCTCTCTCTGAGCAGACGCCAGCCCTATCTGGATTCACTGGTTCATGTCCAGCTGACATTGCTCAAGCGTTATCGTAATGAATTGCTCACCAATGAAGAACAGGACATTTGGCTGAGTCCTCTGTTGCGTTCAATTAATGCCATCGCTGGTGGTATGAGAAATACCGGTTAATCCCAATAGTTTAAGCTCAGAGGAGCTCTCATTTTATGTTAATTGTTATTTCACCGGCTAAAAAACTGGATTTTGACAGTTTGCCGCAAACGGATGATTTTACCATTCCTGACAGTCTTTCTGATTCCAGTGAATTAATTGATACTTTAAGAGTGTATTCTGCAAAACAATTAGAAAAGCTGATGCATCTCAGTACTAATCTGGCACAGTTAAATTATGATCGTTATAAAGACTGGCATTTGCCATTTAACCCGCAAAATGCAAAACAATCAATTTTGACTTTTAAAGGTGATGTTTATGCTGGAATGAACATTGAAAGTTTTTCCGACGATGACTTAAATTTTACTCAGGATCACCTGAGAATTTTATCCGGTTTATATGGGCTATTGCGTCCACTGGATCTAATGCAGCCCTACCGGTTAGAGATGGGTACCCGCCTTGAGAATGAACGCGGAAAAAATCTGTATGAATTCTGGGGCAGTCAGATCACTGAGTTGCTCAATAAACAACTCAAAGAAACAGGCAGCCGGACATTAGTTAATTTAGCCTCTAATGAGTATTTTAAGTCTGTAAAGCCTAAAGAAATCAAAGGACAAATATTAACCCCCGTCTTTAAAGAAAAAAGGGACGACGGCAGTTATAAAATCATTGGTATCTACGCAAAAAAAGCACGCGGCATGATGAGTGCTTTTATTCTTAAAAATAAGCTGGACAATGTCGAACAAATTAAAGATTTTACCGAAGCAGGTTATGTCTATAATCCTGAACTATCCAATGCAACAGATTGGGTTTTTTGTAGAGACAAATAGTAGAGATAAATAACTGTCTACACTGATAGTTCTATTGCAGACAAGTATCATGACAGGTAAAAATCCCATACATCACCATTCACGCTTTCAGCATTGATTATCACTCATGTTGCCCAAACGCTAAAGAAAGCTAACAAAAAAGAGACAGGTTTTACTTATACAATTTAAAGTTGGAGTGTTACTGAATTACTGCAAACGGGGGTGAAGAGTCATTCGATAAAAAACCCCGTCAGGACTAATCATAACGGGGCTGTTTGAGGGCCTACGGTAAATTATACGGCTTTTTTACGCCTGTAGCCGATACCGGCTAGGCCGAGACCCATCAAAACAAGGGTGGTAGGTTCTGGTATTCCGGGTGGTGCTTCCTGCTCGGGTGAGTTTGCGGATGAAGCGGTGTAAACATGCCCTTCA
>JAPVVU010000101.1 GCA_028571885.1 Gammaproteobacteria bacterium
ATAATTTAGTGGTTAAATTTTGTACAATTTGGGTCAAATAATGAACAATTTATCGTGCTTTTTGAAGAATTCATCAGTTTTTTCCCTAATGTTGTTATTTGTTAGTAAGAATAATAACTATAAGCTAATGAAAAATAAACAATTATCCTTAAGTTAATGGCATTGATACGCCCTTAGTGATTTAATAAGAAAGTTCTAATTATTCGTCTATGGGACCAGACTGTGTGAAAACTAAAATGTATCCTGTTGAAGTGTAAAAAACACGAAAAAAAGGAGCTATAGCATAAATATTAAGAGAGTTTTAGTTTTAAGTAACTAAAATATTTACGTGAGAGCAGATTTATTTTTTCAAAGTAGAGTTTTCACACAGCCTCGGACGAAAGCAAACATTTTAAGTTTATAAAATATAATTTTACCTGTGAACTGGTCTTGCTTTTGCAGACAATACAGGAAATAATCTTTTAACATAAAAAGTCCTGATAGCTGCCATCAAAATCATTCAAAAATAGTCTAAACTAAAAGTCCTAGTGATATTATTGCCAGTCAACAATTCTCTAATTTATAGAAAATTTTGGCTGGTTTAACATATGGTACAATGAACACTATGGTACTATTATTTGATTTTTATGCTATTTTTTTCGTATTCTGTCACCAGAAAAGATCGTTTAATTTAGAGAGAATATTTTATGGAATTTACAGGAACATCTCTGGCGCTTGAGTCGTTTTATTCAGTCACGCTAGCCATTTTAGTTCTTTTTATAGGTAAAGGACTTAATTTGAAATTTGCTTTTTTAAGAAATTTTAATATTCCAGAACCATATCTGTCAAATTCTGATGCCTAGGTTTTATGGGCAGATAATCAAGTTATTCGATTCATTGCACTTATCTGCAATGAGGTTGGCGTGATATTACTTTAGCCTGAGAATGTGACATGGACTATGATTGTTTATTTATTTATTAAGTAAGGAATTATGAAATACAAATACCTTCTAATTTTATTCTTTATGCCCTTCACAATAGTTTTTGCTGAAGAGAGTAATTTGCTTAATGACATACCTGAAACAAATACCCTGAGTTATGCATTAACTCAGGGTAAATTCAAGGGATTACTTCGTTATAGCGGACAACATCGTGATAGTAATCTTCATGTTATTCAAGATAGTTCGACAACTGATATTTCCAATGAAAAAACACAGCAATACTCTGCCATTGGTGGTTATTTAGGCTATGAAACAGCACCTCTATATAATACATCTGTTGGTGCAACACTGTATACATCACAACCTTTTGGTCATAATCCAGACGATAGAAAAGGTCTGGGCGGTCTTTATGAAAAAAATGGTAAACAGGAATCTTATACCGTTTTTGGTGAAGCCTTTATAAAATTTGAAATTGATGATCATCTTGTTAAAGTCGGACGTCAGGAAATGCCTGATTACCGATTTGTTTCTTTATCCGATATACGCATGACCCCTCTTACCCACGAGGGAGCCATTTATGAAAATACGCTTTTCAATCATTTAAAATTAAACTTTGCTTATATTACTAAAATGAAAGAACGAAATGCAGAAAAGTTCATTGATATGGCCAGTGTCGCCCGATTAAAAGAAGAAACCAGCAGTGGCAAACCACTGATCCGTGGTAACTATGATCATTCTAACTATGACAGTAGTGGCGACTATATTGGTAGCAAAAAAGAAATGAGTATGGCGAGTTTGGTTTATACGACTGATATATTTTCAGTCGAAGGCTGGAATTACTATGTTAATGACTTTGTTAACACTCTCTATTTATATGGCCAATACAATATTACACCGGCAAATAGTGAGTTAGCACTTTCTTTGTCTGCTCAATATGCTAATCAATCTGACGTAGGCGATCATATTGCAGGAAATATTGATACCTGGTTTTATGGCCTTAAGTTTCAAGTCGTTATGGATAGAACCACCTTTTTTATTGGCTATAATGAAGTAGATTATAATGAGAATTCTTATGATGGCGGTACGATTTTTGTCCGTTGGGGCTCACCTCAGATGTTTAATTCATTCCAGGTGCAGGATTCAGAGCTTGCAGGCACACAATCTATTGGTGCTGGTGTGCAATACCAGTTCAACCAGAATAGTATTATCCCTGGTGTTATCATGCGTTTACGTTACGCCAATTATGATATGCCCAATAGTCTTTATAAAACAGATGCAAGGCAGGACAGAACAGAAACAACCTTTGATCTTAATTATACCTTTGCCAAAGAAGCAAATGTTGGAGGTGTTTCACTGGATGGCTTAAGTATCCAGTTCAGAGTTGCCTATAATAATTATGATACAGGCTATGACTTTTCTGCTTATAAACAAATTCATGGTTATGATGCTGAAAGTGTAACCGATGACTTTATTGATACCCGGTTATATCTGAATTATAAATTCTGAAGAAAGTGTTAGTAGGTGATTTAAGCTATCACTTGCTTTCCAAGATACAACGTTAGGAAATAAAAATATTCCAATCGCTGCTTTGTACAATGAGCGACCAAGTTAGTGACTGATCAAAATTAGGATTTTAGATTGTAATACACATTTTGTTTGACTCGTGAAATTTCCGCTTTTCATCCATACTAAATCGAATAAGGAAAAGCTAATTTCGGCTATAGGTCCAAAACCTGCATTTTGCCGAATTTTGGCAATCACCACAAAACAGTCGTTCAGTAGTGTATCTTCAAATGACAGCAGCTTGGCAAAAGTTGTCAGATTACATTAAATCCAAATTAAAATATTGTCAGATCATGTTTGAACCGATAGAGGGTGAGACAATGTAATTCACCTTGCCTGGCCGCTTTGAACACATCCCTGTGACCCCCATTTCTTGCCATCCATGGCTCGTATACTTCCTGAAAGAGAAACTACATCATACTGACTTCTGATTTTATCGTACCAATTTCGAATGCCCCTCTTACTTTAGCGATGAATTATTTTCAGCTCTTTTTAACCCTTTTTTAAAATAGTGTCGTCTACACCTTTAAATCAATTATATTAAAAAAGAATAAATGTTAGAAAGGAGATAATTATGAAATACAAAACCCTTTATGGGGTTATTGCATTGAGTTTGTGTACATTTTCAGTCAGTAATTCTTATGCACGCATTAAATTGATCACATTGCCTGTCAGAGAACATGTTGAAATTCAGCTGGAAAATGAAAATACCACAATCATTGAAGAAGAGCGGATTGTGCCACTGAGAGAAGGCATCAATAATATTGATTTTTCATGGCACAATACCACTATAAAACCTGAAACCATAGTCTTTAGAGTTTTACCTGATACAGAGTCATCAAATGCTTCACTTAAAACTGCACTTAAAACAAGTGTACTGTCCGTCAGTTATCCTCCTAATGAATCAGCTTTAACCTGGAAGGTCTCATCTAACCAGAATGGTAGTGCCAAAGTTCGTATTACCTATGCGATCGAACGTCTTAATAGAAGTTATCACTATATTGCACGTGTTAATAATGATGAAAGTAAAATGGATATGATGCAATACATCAAAATAAATAATCAGTCGGGTGAGTCATATATTGATGCTGATATGAATACCGGTTCAGGAAAAAATAGAGTTTTACCTATGGGAATCAATGAGACACAGGAATTTTTAAATCAAAAATATGCTGCGGTGCCCATTGATAAAACTTATACGGTTAATGCCTCAGAATTGGGGTATCGAAATCGTGCCCAAGATAAATTGAATGTATTAATGCATTATCATCTGCATAATGATACGCAGCATAATTTAGGCAAACAGTCACTCGCGCCAGGTAAGTTTCGAATCTATCAGCAGGATAAAGATGGGACTTCTATTTTTGTTGGTGAGGATTGGGGTAAATATACCGCCAGAGAAGATGAAACTAAACTCTTTATCGGGCAGGCCAGAGACATTGTTGTTAAGCGTACTATTGAACGGCAAAAGCGCCAGCGTATTGATGGCAATCTCTATAATATTGATGCTGTCGTTAAATACGAGATAGAAAACTTTAAAGATAAACCAGTTGATTTAATTATTGAAGAGTCCATACCTTTTTTACGTGATGAAGTATTCCCATCAAGACAAAGAGTTTCAAGACATCGTGCTTCATATGGAGGTGCTAATGATAGTGTAATTGAATGGCAAGTGGGAAATGATACTTCCTTTTTAGGAAAACCAATAAAAAAACTGACCTCTAGTGAAAAAATAGCTTATCAGATAACACTGCCGGCACGAAATAGTCATAAAAGTGTGGTTAAGCTAGAGAAAAAACTGAATATTAATTTTAAGAATGAGTGGTGAAGAAAATGGAAAAACATCTATTGCTGGAAAACACTGAACCAGGTAGTGAAATGCTTATAAATCATTCTTCTTTTATAAAGAAGGGGCTGGAAAAACTTTTCTGGTTACTGTTCATTATGTTTGTTGCTTTGACCTCCATAAATGTTGTTGCAAAAAATATCGATCTGTCAACATTACCTTCAAGGGACAGCGTGCAGTTAACCATTTATAATTCCGAAGATTTAACTTTGGTGCGTGAAACCCGACAAATCAGCATAAAAAAAGGACAAAATCAATTACAGTTTAGTTGGGCTAATACACAAATTGACCCAACTTCCGTGCAAGTTGAATTTTTGTCTCATCCTGCTGACATGTTTTTAAGCAACACGAAATTTCCTCATGAAAAGCCTCAAATGCTTTATTGGAATATAAATAGTTCACTTGAAGTGCTTGCCACAGTGGAAATCAGCTACTTCACTTCGGGCATCACCTGGCAGGCTGATTATTCAGGCATTATCGATCAATCGGGCAGGACAATGGCCATGGATTCTTTTGTGACAGTGACTAATCATTCGGGCGAAGACTATGAAAATGCCCAGGTTCGTCTTGTGATTGGAAAAATCAATCTGGTTGAACGAGTGAATGAACTGGTGAGACAAGCCAAATATAAACAGGATCAGCTGCAGGAACGAAAAAGAGCTGCACGCTTAAAAATGGCGAAAAAAATGATGGCTAAATCATCGGGTCGATATGAAATGGCCGCTATGCCTTCAGCTGTTATGGCAGATGGTTTTGTGGAAGAAAAGGAAGTCGCAAAAGACAGTCTCAGTGAGTATTATATCTTCACTATCGAAGGTACTGAAACTATACCCAACCAATGGGCAAAACGTTTACGCAGCAGTTTTGCTCAATCGATTGAAATTGATACCATCTATCGCTATCGTCCCAGAGAATATGGAAATATTCTGGCCAGAATATTAATTTTCAAAAATGATAGAACATCATCATTAGGAAAAGCACCGCTGCCAGAGGGGAATATTCAAGTTTATCAAAGAAACCAACAGGATAGTTTGACTTATATTGCAGGTTTAGCACTGAAATACACGTCAGTTGGAGAGAAAGTTGAGCTCAATAGCGGCGCTGATCCGGATATTTACTTTGCACTGGTCAATTTGAAAAACTGGCGTGATAATATCTGGATGCATTATAAAAAAGGCGACCTGCATCGTAGAATAGGTGATGGTCACATACAGGTGGATCATAATAGTACCGTGTCAGGCTGGAATGAACATCGTCTTTATACGCAGCATTTGCGCAACTTTACGAAAAATGCCATTAATGTGGAAATACGTCGTGTCATTCCCGGTGATGCAATTGTGAAAAGTCGTTTAGAGATTAAAAAACACGACTTTCAGAGCGTGGATATTCATACTACTCTGACTGTTGGTGATAAGCAGGAATTAGAGTATGAAATACTAACGAAAAAAGGCCGTAATGCGAAACAAAATCAGGTGATTATTGAGCGACTGTAGAGATAATTATTGCTGATGTTTTTATTGCTTTTGGGTAAAATGAGTGGGGTATATTATATATATCCCACTCATTTTTAAAAACACCTATGTGAAAAAGTGCCTTGGTTCTACTCGCTTTATATGATAAGTTTTGTATTACAAGAAGACTTGATGCGAAAGTTGATATTAGACCTTGAAAAGGAAATGCAATGATAAAACACACACTGATGGTTATTCTGTTCATAGGTTTTGGCGGTTTTTTTACTGCAGCTTTTTCAGGCTGGCAGGACTGGGTTAAAGAAGCAGATTCTATGTTGAAATCAACAACAGGAAAGAGTACTGCTTCAAATGTATCTTCTGCTCTGTCAAATGATGAAATTTCCAGGGGTTTAAAAGAAGCACTGGATGTCGGGGTAAAAAAAGCCATTGATATGCTGGGTACAGAAAATGGTTTCTTAAATGATCAATCGGTTAAGATCCTCATGCCGGAGAGTATGCAGAAAGTTGAAAAATTGCTGCGCTCATTTGGGCAGGAACAAATGGCAGATGAATTTGTTACCAGTATGAATCGTGCAGCAGAAAAGGCTGTGCCGGAAGTGAGTAATGTTTTTGTTGATGCCATAGCAAAAATGTCTCTGGATGATGCCCGGGGGATTTTACAAGGCTCAGATACCGCAGCGACAGATTATTTTAAGAAAAATACATCAGCTCAATTGAGTGAGTTAATTAAGCCCTATGTGAATGATGCAATGAATCAGACACAGGTGACTCAATACTATAAAGCAATGGCCGGGCAGGTTAAGAAGTATGATACTTTTGGCATGATGGATTCCTACCTGGGCAGTGCCGCTGATATTGATAACTATGTGACGGATAAAACCATGGAAGGTCTGTTTACCAAAATAGCCGATCAGGAAAAATTGATCCGTGCAAACCCGGCAGCGCGTTCAACAGAACTATTAAAAGATGTTTTTGGTTCGTTGACAAAATAACTCTATATAAATAACTCTATATAAATAAAGAGTATAAATAAAGAACACTAATAAATAGTATCGAAAATTTATGACTGACCTATTACATCAAGCATTAATTGACAGTCATTGTCATCTGGATTTTCCAGTTTTTGATGATGACAGATCATTAATTTTAAAAAACTGCCAAACACATAATATAACCGCTATTATAGTCCCCGGTGTTTGTCGCAAAGATTGGCAGCGGATATTAACCTTATGCCATGACCAGCAGATGCTCTTTCCTGCACTTGGTTTACAACCCTGTTTTACCGATGAACACAGTAAAGAAGATCTGGATAAACTTGCTCAGCTTTGTTCCTCAGAATCACTGACAGCTATTGGTGAAATTGGTTTGGACTTCTTTGTTACAAATAAAAAAGTCACGAATAAAAAACCGATAAAAAATAATGATAGGGACTCCCAGCGCTATTTTTTTTCTGAACAATTGCAAATTGCTGCTCAATATCAATTACCAGTACTTATTCATGCTCGAAAGTCACATGATGACGTGATTAAATACTTAAAGCATAGTGCTTCTTCTTCGCTAAGGGGAATTATTCATGCCTATAGTGGTAGTTATGAACAGGCAAAAGAATATTTAAAACTGGGGTTTAAATTGGGTTTTGGCGGCGCTTTTACTTACCCTAAGGCGACTAAATTACGCTCATTGGTCCCACGATTACCTGTTGATGCCTGGGTTTTGGAAACGGATGCGCCTGATATGAGTCCTCTGAAGCATCATGGAGAGAGAAATAGCCCACAATATCTGATTGAAATTGCACAGGAATTCATACAGCTATGGAATATAAAATGTGATATAAAATCCAGCAGTGAGCAAATTATTGAACAACTGTATCAAAATACACTGGAGATACTGCCTGCCATTCAAAAGACTTCTTACAAAATAAAAAAGGAGTAATAAGGTTATGAATTTAAATACATATTCTCTTATTGCTTCTCTCTTTAAGAAAGCCAAGGATGGCAAAATAGTTAACTCTATTTTTTTATTTTCTTTGCTCAGTCTGGTTTTATTTTCAGCTCTCTACTCACCAATAGCCTGGTCTCAAATGAATCTTCTGTCTGCTGAGCAAAAACGATATGCCATTGAGAACAAGAAAGTCAATGAATCCAGCGGGCTGGCCTGTTCCACTCGTGATAAACATGTTCTCTGGACGCATAATGACAGTGGTCATATGCCAATTATCTATGCTATGGATACTAAGGGGAAAGATCGGGGCACTTTTCACCTGGAGGATATCAACAGCTATGATTGGGAAGATATGGATGCCTTCGAATATGAGGGCGATCATTATTTATTAATTGCCGATACGGGTGATAATTATCATCTGAGGTGGGATTATCGGATCAGTGTAATTAAAGAACCAAAACTTAAAAACAAAAGTCGTTCAGCAATTTCTCCTGCCTGGTCATTTGCTTTTAAATATGAAGATGGCCGCTCTTATGATGTTGAATCAGTTGCGGTAGACATTATACGCCAAAAAATTATTTTGCTGACAAAACGGACAGCGCATGCCATTATGTTTGAATTACCCCTCAAGCCAGATGATGACACTGAAATTCAAATTGCTGTGAAAATCGGCGAACTCAAAGAAATACTCAAACCCAGCGCTCTGGATATTAGTGCTGATGGTCAACTTATGTCAATTAATACCTATGGAAGAATACATCGTTTTCGTAGACGCATTTATAGAAATGGGCAACAAAGTGATTGGCAATATGACAACTCGTTGAAATATAAACAGCTTTTCCAGCCTGAAGCAATGTGTCTCAGTAAGGATGAAAAATACTATTTTGTGAGTTCAGAAAGAAAATCCTATCTATTAAAACTCAGAGCTAAATAGAACGAATAATTGCTTCAGCTAAACTAACCATAAAGTTTTATTAGAATTGTGATTAATTCTCGGTTTTTTTAAAATTAACTGCTATTATTGATGACATATAAACAAGTTTTTATAATAGTTACCAAAACAGCAGAAATTTGTTTATGTTCGCTTAACTTTTGTATGATAAAGAATTGTTTTATAAAGAATTGTTTTATAAAAAATAAATAACTAACAAATTTACTAAGGTAGAACATTATTTATGACTATCAATTATGATGAGAAGCGTTCTTTTTATCGCATGTCAGTAGATTGCCACATTGAATTTACTGAAGAGGGTAGTTCTGAAAAATACAAAGGGGATGGTAAAAATTTAAGTGCAACCGGAGTTAAATTTATTACGGATCATGAATTGACAGAAGGACAGGCGCTCAATGTCACAGTCCATCCAGTGATTCAAACCGTTACGCCTCTTACCGCCAAAGCAAAAGTGATGCGGGTTGTTAAAGATGAAGACAGCAATAAATATATTGTTGGTCTGTCTTTAGAACAAGTGGTTTAAAAGAGATCTTTTTCTACCTCCTGACACAAAACAGCCTGCCTGGATAAGATTGAGATAAGCTTTAGTCAGATAAAGAAATCTATACTTCTTTGAGGGCTATTTGGCTGAATCAGGGCAGGTGATTCATTGTTCAAATATTTTTGAATCACCAAAGAACCGCCAGAAAGGCCTTCAAAACTCCTGCGATTGCCATAAGGAAAATTCTGTTTTGCTATAGATGATTCATTTTGTGTGATGTCTGCGGGGTAGTCGCTCAGCCTCTTTTGAATTAAAAGAGAATCACCAGCAGAATCAGATGGTATTTGTTGTGGAATTTGAGGTGCAGTTGCGGGGGTAAAAAGTTGGGTTTTTGTGCCATCTTTAGACCGTTCTGGATCTGCCAGTCCAGACTCCTGGGTTTTATTCGTCTCCGATTGCTTCTTATTATCCTCAATTAGCTGACCTTC
>JAPVVU010000102.1 GCA_028571885.1 Gammaproteobacteria bacterium
CTTCCGGTGTGCGATTGACTGAAGCCCAACCCGCTACCTTATAGGTCTCTTCAGGTTCAATTAAATGACCATTATCAAGACGTGCATCAGTAATGCGTTCATAGATTGGCTTGTTAGGATCAATAGTATAATCCATACCACCAACACGCACCATATCACCACCCGATTGCAGGTAAGGATCAGGATCAAACAGATTATCAGCAACGCCTTCAAGAATATTCATTAAATCCTTGCCTTTCATCTCAGCAACATACGTTTCACCATAAGTAATGGCACATTGAGTCATCACATCTTCCATGGTGATCCAGTCGCCTTTGAGTGTGGTTGTACCCCAGCGTACGCCGGCAGACATGGCAACATCTGCTTTGTATTCATGTCTTAAGGCATTACAGAGGACCTGATCCCAGGTGCCCATAAAATTGCCTCGGCGATATAACAAACGATCGGCAATGGCCAGTTTCTCATTGAGGATTTGTTCATAGGTTTTGCCGACACGAGATTTGTTGTAAAAATATTTCTTGGCACGGCTTTCAACGATGTTTTCATCATATTTAGTTTGGCGCATTTGTTTAATATAGGCGGCCATCTCTTTATCAGCGGGCAGCCAGTCAGTGATAATGGGTAACATATGATAATTCATGGATTTAATTTTCCCATCCTGAATATCAAAATCCATGACACCGACATACTTGCCGTTTGAACCCGCATTAGTCACCAGACAGGTGCCGCCTTCAACATTTTTAACTTCAATGGGCTTGGGCATACCATCATGAGTATGACCACCAAAAACTGCATTCAGTCCTGGTACATTTTGTGCCATTTTGATGTCTACATCCATACCATTATGAGATAACAAAACAATCGCATCAGGTTTTTCATTTTTACGAATTTCTTTGACCAGATCAATCATATCGTCTTCACGCAGGCCAAATGACCAGTCAGGAAAAAACTCCTGTGGATTGGCATTGCCTGTACGAGGAAAGGCCTGGCCAATGATACAAATGCGGGCGCCGTTAATTTCTTTGATGACATAAGGGCGAAAAGCATGACCTGAATCTTCATCATAGAGACCACTGCCATCATAGCGTTCTACCATAGCAGGGTATTCATCACTCATAAGGGCATCTTCTTTTACCCGGACATTCTGGCCAATAAAGTCACCTTTGAATAAAGCAACATTACTTAGAACTTCTTCCTCTTTGTAGGTAAATTCCCAGTGACCTACCATGACATCCAGACCCATGATATTGGATGCTTCTACCATATCAATACCACGAGTCCATAGAGCTGTGCCTGAACCCTGCCATAAATCACCCCCATCAAGGGTCAGAGTGTTTTGTTTGCCGCCAGCTTGTTGGCGCAGGCGGTCTAAAAGAGTTTTAATATGGGCATAACCGCCCGTTTTACCATAAATTTTTGCAACATTTTCAAAATTCAAATAGGTATAAGCATAAGCTTCTGGTGAATTCTGTTTGAGACCCATATAGGTGAGTAATTTTTTACCGACAACATGAGGCGGGCGGCCATACGCATCACCGACACCCAGATTGACATTAGGCTCACGAAAATACACAGGATTTAACTGTCCGTGGACATCAGTAATATGCAGTATGCGAGCATTACCTTTCATGGGAACACTGTAAAAATCTTTTGGCTGGCTGTCACTGGATTTGCTCAGTGCATTGACAGGAAAAAGTGCAGGCAGGGTTGTTGCCGTGCCTGCTATACCCATTATTTTTACAAACTTTCTTCTTGAAATGGTACTTGAAACTGTCATTGTTTAATTCTCTTTATTAACTTTGTGTTGAAAGAAATTTTTAACTGCTGTTTGTTAAATAATCTCAAAACATCTGTTTTATTGACTGAATTGGATCATCAAAAATTACTCCTATTATCTAACAAATAAAATACAATGAAAATGGACAAAAATAAGATAAATTGTAGTGGTTTTCCTTAATGCTTGTAAAGGGTATCAGAAATCTGCATTTTTTGATAAAGTTATATAATACAAAAGAACGTAAAATATGAAGTAATAATCTAAAGTTTAGGATTTTGCCTGATATTTTCCCTATTTAATAAATTGGAGTTAATAATTTGGAGTTAATGCATTTGCCTCTCCAGGAAATGAGTGGGTTAATAAGTTGATTTCTATTAAACGTTTTCTATTAATTTCTATAGGCTTTTGCCTCTGTGGCCTCGTATCTGTCACTGTGTTGGCCAGCAATAATGATGAACTGATCCGTATTGGCGTGCTAAGTCATCGCGGTGATGATGTTACCAGGCAAACCTGGTCACCGACTGCACAATATCTCAGCGACACAGTGGATTCTTATCGCTTTGAAATTATTCCCCTTGATTTTGATGAAATTGACTCTGCTGTCAGTAATGCATCGGTAGATTTCCTGCTGGTGAATTCAGGTATCTATGTCAATATGGAAGTTCGCTATCGGATTTCCCGGATTGTTACCCTCAATAATCGCATCGGTGATATTCCATTGAATGTGTTTGCAGGAGTCATATTTGCCCGCAAAGTACGTAATGATATACAGGATATACGCAGTTTGCGTGGTAAAAAATTTATGGCTGTTGATGAGACATCACTCGGTGGTTTTCAAATGGCATGGCGATTAATGCAAAAAGAAGGTTTTAATCCCTATAAAGATTTTTCGTCCATTTCATTTGCCGGCACACATGATGCTGTTGTTATCGCAGTAAAAAATGGTTTTGTTGATGTCGGCACGGTACGCAGTGGAATTCTGGAAAAGATGGCTGCAAATGGTGATATTCGTCTTGACGAATTTAAGATTATTTCACCTGTTATCTATGATGGCTTCCCCTATATTCACAGTACTTCACTCTATCCTGAATGGCCTTTCAGTAAATTGAAGCACACATCTAACTCATTGGCTCAGAAAGTCGCGGTCGCTCTTTTGCAAATGAATAATATACATACTACTGAAATAGCTCGCTATGCAGGATGGACTGTACCACTTGATTATCAGCAGGTTCATGAACTTTTTAAAAAGCTTAACCTGCCTCCTTATGCGCAAAGTGGTCGTTTTACCCTGTTAGATGCGATAAAACGCTATTGGAAGTTTGTCACTGTCATATTGGTTTTTTTGCTTATGATGACTATTATGAGTACCTGGATTGTACGACTGAATTCCCAGTTAAAAAAATCAAAACGTTCATTGGAATATCAGCATGACTTAATTCTTAACTCGGTATGTGATGGAATTTATGGTGTGGATACTGAAGGAAATTGTGTCTTTATGAATCTATCCATGAAACAGAACACTGGTTGGGATATCAGTGATTTTCAAAATGCTAACCAGCATGATTTACTGCATCATACTCATGCCGATGGCAGCTTGCATAAGTCAGAAGAATGCCCAGTCTATTTGAGTTTTATAGATAACCAAACGCGTTTTGTGGATGATGATATTTTCTGGAAAAAAGATGGCAGCAGTTTTCCTGTTGAATACAGCAGCACTCCTATGTTTGATCATAAAGGTGATACCATAGGTAGTGTTGTCGTCTACAGAGATATAAGTGAACGAAAATTAGCAGATGAAGAAAATCGTCGACATCAAAAAGAAATAGTTCATATGGCACGATTAAATACCATGGGGGAAATGGCATCAGGCATTGCTCATGAATTAAATCAGCCGCTGACTGCAATTGCCACTAATTCATTTGCCTGCATTCAAATGCTGGAAAGCGGGGGAATTGCAAAAGATAAATTAGTTGATGTTCTGGAAACAATAGGGTTACAGGCTGAACACTCAGGTGAAATTATTAAACAACTTCGCCAATTTGTACGCAAAGAACAACCTGAGCGTTCAATCATTGATATTAATGATTTAATTGTAGAAGTACTGTTATTTATTGAGCCTGAAGCTCGAAAATCCAATGTTAAAATTATTCGCAAGATGGATGAAAATCTTTATAAAGTGCTTGCTCAGCCGATACAAATAGAGCAGGTTTTATTAAATCTATTGAAAAATTCTATTGAAGCTTTACAAGTAATGGATAAAGAAAATAGAAGATTAACGATTAAGACTGAAGTTGCAGGTGGTAATGCAGTGGTTGTGACAATAGAAGATAATGGACCAGGCATTGATAATAAAATTAAAGAAGGCTTGTTTGTTCCTTTTGTGACCAGTAAAAATGATGGTCTTGGCCTGGGGCTCTCTATTAGCCAGGGTATTATTGAATCGCATCATGGTAAGTTGTATTTGCATTCCGATGATGGCGGCGGTACCGTGTTTCGTTTTACTTTGCCTGTTGCCAGTGAAGTTCATGACATAAATAATAAACTCTCTTCAAAAAAACTAGTGGAGTAATATAAATGAGTGAAGCACCCAGTGTTTTTATTGTAGATGACGATGAACAGGTTCGCAGTGCACTAACCCTGTTAATGGAATCTGTTGGGCTGAAATCTGAAAGCTTTTCATCTGCTCAAGAATATTTAGATCAATTTGATGCCTCAAAGTCCGGCTGCCTCATACTTGATGTTCGAATGCCTGGTCTTAGCGGACTGGATTTACAGGCAAGATTGAGTGTGGAAAAGAGCCATCCTCCTATTATTATTATCACAGGCCATGGTGATGTTCCCATGGCGGTAAGGGCTGTGACTGCCGGTGCTGTTGATTTTATTGAAAAACCTTTTAACAATCAGTCAATGCTTGATAGTGTGCATCGAGCGATTGAGCAAGATGCAAAACAAAGAGGAGAATCATCTCGTTTGCAGGATATTGAAACCAAATATGATGAATTGACCCCAAGGGAAAAAGAAGTGCTGCAATATGTTATTGAAGGTAAACGTAATAAAATCATTGCATCAGAAATGAATATCAGCCAGTCTACTGTGGAGGCTCATCGTTCGAAAGTGATGGAAAAAATGGCGGCCAATACGCTATCAGATTTAATGCGCATGGCACTTTTACTTGAACTTATTCATTAGGACTTAAGGAAATTCATTTCCGTTTAATACTTTAAAAATCTTGATTTTGTAAAAGTATTTATCCTTTAGGGCAAAGTCATTATCCTGGCGATCAGGTCTTTAGGTTATTATTTGCGTATAAAGTCATTCCTGCGAATAAGTATATCAGACTATTTTAATCTGCTTTTTTACAATGTTTTAGTTATGGAAAACCGCCATACAAACTATTATATATTCTAATTTTTATTTTTTCCTATCTTGCAATAATAGTGACTTGACTTGCACACACCCCATCGTCATGATGCTCCTTTCAAAGTTTGTTGTGCAAGTTTTTTAATCAATGCAATGCTGATTATTAATAAAACACTAACTTCTTAACATAGAAAGACACCTCAGGAGAAAAGAATGAATAGAAAAAGCAAAGGGCTGCTTAGTATCGCAAGTGCCATGCTTATTGGTATTTCACTATCGACTTCTGTTTCACTGGCTGCAGAACCAGGAAGCAACTCTAGTAAAAATATAGAAGAAGGCAAAAAAATTGCGTTTTCCCGGCCTAAAGGCAATTGTCTGGCTTGTCATATGATCATAGGCGGTGCCAGTCCGGGTAATATTGCCCCACCACTGATTGCAATGAAGGCCCGCTTTCCTGATAAGCAGGTATTAAGAGATCAAATCCAGGATGCATCAAAACGAAATCCAGAAACATCCATGCCCTTATTTGGTCGTTATGAGATTCTGACCGAAGCTGAACTGGATAAAGTGGTCGATTATATCCATTCATTATAACAGCACACTATTTTATAACGATTTATTTTTAACAATTATTTTTAACAAAGTGGTCAAAAAATGATGAACAAATTAATAATAAAATTGCTTCTGACTGGATTAGTAAGCACTTTAATGACAAGTGCTTACGCTAGTCCGGAGGAAGATCGAAAAGAGCTGTCTAAATATTTTCAGATACGCTTTCCTGGAATTGAAAAACAAGAATTTGCTAATGGTGCTTATGCCTATGATAAAGTGGGTAGAGAAAGCTGGGAAGCCATTGAAGAATTCCCTCCTTATGAAATTGCTGTTGATGATGGACAAGCAATGTGGGAAAAGCCGTTTGCTAATGGTAAAACCTATAAAGATTGTTTTGCTGATGGACCTGCTATTGCTCAACAATACCCTCATTGGGATAAAAAGCAGGCTAAGGTGATAACTCTGGCGCTGGCTATAAACCAATGTCGAAAAGCTAATGGTGAAAAACCATTAAAATATAAAAAAGGCAGTATTAATAATATATTATCCTATATCTCTTTTGAATCTCGCGGTAAAAAAACACAAGTCGTGATACCTGAAGGTGACGCAGGGGCATTGGCTGCTTATGAAGATGGAAAAAAATTCTTTTATACTCGTAGAGGGCAGCTGAATTTTTCATGTGCAACCTGTCATGTGCAAAATGCAGGCAATCAAATCCGTTCAGAAATTTTAAGTCCGGCTTTAGGACAAACGACTCACTTCCCGGTTTACCGTTCTAAATGGGGTGCTGTAGGCACTTTGCATAGACGTTTCACTGGTTGTAATAAGCAAGTAAGAGCAAAACCATTCAAAGCCCAGGGTGAGCAATATCGTAATCTGGAATATTTTTTGACTTATGTGAGTAATGGTTTAGAACTCAATGGTCCAGGCGCTCGTAAGTAAAAAGCGTTGGTAAACAATAAAAATATTTTTAGGATACTCTTTGTAGGAGAAGAATGTGAAAATAATGACCATAAAGTTACTAAGTGTTGCTTTACTTTTCAGTACAATCGTTAGTAATACAACAATGGCTGCTGATAAAGAAGCAGTCACAGCTCAATCTGCTATTGATAAAGCGGAAACATCCCGTCAACATGCTGCATCTGTGGGTGGTGAGTGGCGTGATACAGGTAAAATTATTAAAAAAGCAAAAGCAGCATTGAAAGAAGGACAATTTGATAAAGCGATTAAATTAGCGCGTAAAGCTGAACGGCAGGGGAGTTATGGCTATGAACAAGCTGTTTCCCAGCAGACGCAAAAGAATTTAACAACGCCTTCCTACCTGAATGGTGGTGCTCTAACCGGTTCTGTTGTGACTGGTGAGGGATATATTACACCCACACTAAAAGGCGTTGATGTAATACATAATGGTAAAACAGTTACTATTACTCGCACGACTGATAAAAAAGCAACCATTCCTGCGGCTTTTACTCATACCGCCAGAGCCTGTCCACCATTTTGTGTGCAGCCAATCACGGTAGCAGATAATGTCGGCACTATTGGCGAGTTAGAGGTTTTGAAACTTCTTAAGCGTGCAAGTCATGGCGATAATAGTGTCATGGTCGTTGATTCGCGTACACCTGAATGGGTACAACAGGGTACTATTCCTGGTTCTGTCAGCATTCCATGGAATAAAATCAGCGTTGATACTCAAGGAACATTTGCAGTTGAGTCAGAGACAGAAATTCTGGATGATATCCTGAGTAAAAACTTTGGTGTACGAATTGCTGATGGTAAACGTGATTTTCGTAATGCTAAAACTCTGGTGATGTTCTGTAATGGCAGCTGGTGTCCACAGTCCTCAATAAATATCAAAACACTGATAAAACTAGGCTATCCTGCTTATAAGCTTAAGTGGTATCGTGGTGGTATGCAATCCTGGGTCAGCCTCGGTCTGACAACAGTTAAGCCTTAAGTGGTAATATAGCTTTACTCAGGTATAATCATTATTTTATATTGATTATACCTGATATGAGCAAACTCGATAATACCTTTGGTCAACAGACCGTTTCACAAAATGAGCGCAGCAATAAAATTCGTCGCGTTTTCCAATTAGTTGCCCCCCGATATGATTTAATGAATGATTTTATGAGTTTTGGTACTCATCGGATCTGGAAGCATTTTTTTGTTAATTTCATCCCTTTTAGTTCGAACGACATCATTGTTGATCTCGCAGGCGGTACGGGTGATATTGCCCGAAAGCTTGTTAAAAAGGGAGCTCATGTTATCGTAGTAGACCCCAGCATTGAAATGATGCAGGCTGGTGAAAAAACCAATTTGCGACAAGTTATCAATGTGGCAGGAATTGGTGAAAGGCTGCCATTTGCTGATTCCAGTATTGATAAACTGACCATCTCTTTTGGTATTCGAAACATGACCAGTATGAGTGATGCATTAAAAGAAATACATCGGGTTCTCAAACCGGGAGGACAGTATTATTGTCTGGAATTTTCTCAACCAATGATGCCAATTCGTCCATTCTATAACCTGTATAATCAATATGTCATACCAAGACTAGGCGCTCTGGTCGCGGGTCAACCTGAAGCCTATCAATATCTGATTGAATCAATAAAACGTTTTCCCCACCAGGAAGAAATGAAATCCTTGATAGAAGAGGCTGGTTTTTCTGAAGTGACTTATAGAAATTTATTCTTTGGTATTGCCTGTATTCATATTGGCACAAATAAAAGCTAATGAGTCATGGTGACGAGGAGAATGAGTTAACGATATATTATCGGGATAAATCTTATTCATGGAATGATCTGAGCAAGAAAATTAATAACTTCTCTACAGATTCACCATGTGTTATTTCAGCTCAGCGGCGTTTTTTCACTGTACTTAATTTACTCTATGGCTTTATAAATGAGAAAGTTATATTTCCTGTAAGTTCTGAATTTATTAAAGAAACAGTAATTAACAGATGCATACTACCTGAAAATTCAGCACTTGCCATTGCCACCAGCGGCACTCAGGCCAAAGCCAAAATAGCGATGATAAGTCGTCAAAATATTATTTCACATTGTCAGAGCTTTACCAAAATCATCTCAATAGATACATCATCAGTCTGGCTGAATTGTATGCCTCTGAATCATATTGCAGGCGTAATGATTGTTTATCGATGCTGGTTTAATAATGCTTCCATGGTATTGCATGATGACTTTGATGTAAAAAAAGTATGGCATGATATGCATCATTTTTCTGTAAGTCATCTTTCTCTGGTACCGAGAATGTTATCCCGTTTATTAGAATACAGTCAGTATTTTGAAATACCGAAAAGTTTAAAATATGTCATCGTCGGTGGTGATAAAATTTCTGATTCGTTATTTCAGCGAGCAGTTTCCGCTGGCTGGCCAATTTTAATCAGCTATGGCATGACAGAAGCAACATCAACAATTGCTATTGGCAGCAAACCTGATAAATTAGTACCCCTGGATGGTTTTGAAATAGAAATAACTTCTGAAGAAACACTTAAAATTAAAGGGCCTATGGTTTTTCAAGGTTTTTTTTCCGGGCTAATCTCTGATTCTGTTGATCTAAATATGAAACAGTGTAATTCTCGGTGGTTTGAAACCAATGACCGAGTTAAGTGGGATGGTAAATATTTATCAATACAAGGACGTAATGATGATATGATTATTTCCGCTGGTAAAAATATAGCCCCGGAATACATTGAATCATTGCTCTCAGCAGCTGCTATTGATGATATTGCTATCGGAAAAATCTATAGTAGAGAGTGGGGTGATACCATCGTTGCGCTTGTCTGTGGGGACC
>JAPVVU010000103.1 GCA_028571885.1 Gammaproteobacteria bacterium
AAGACAGTGCAAAAAAAATCTATCTGTTTACCCAAATTAACAATAGTACTGGTCAATCCATCGAACATCAATGGTGGTATCAGGGAAAAATGATCCATAAAAAAAGTTTTACAGTCTTAGGAAAACGATGGCGTTGTTACTCCAGTAAAAATATCGACAAACTGCAACAGGGTAAGTGGTTAATAAAAGTTGTTGCTCAACAAGGTGACATCCTGTCAACAGTAAACTTCCATTATCAAGCCAATTGAAGCGATAACAAACTCAACAGATATTACGTAAAACCCGAAATCTAACACGTATCATTACGAACAGATTCATTAAAAGTTTTCTTTTAAACTAGATTCATACTTAATCAAAAGGAAAACAACTAATGAACACTTTAAAAGTCTCTCTGTTAAAAACAATGCTAACCTCTGCTCTTTTCGCTTCTGCTGCATTCTCAGCTTCTGTTCAGGCAGAACAACAATGGGATGATGCTTTATATAACATCATTCATCCTGAGTCCGCTGATATTTTCAATGTTGGCGAATACAAAAAATCCACACAGGAAGGTGTTTTCAGCCTGAATGATGATTATAACAAGGATGCTGTCTGGAGTTATGAATTTGAACAATATGTTAACCCTGCAGATCTTCAACGTCCTGTACTAGCCAGTACCGACGATGTCAATCAATACATGGGCAGTCATCCTACTGCTGCGGGTGACGGTACGCACCAGGTATTTTTCTACAATGAAACAGCAGGTGAGTATCATTTACAATAAGAAAACAGGATGTAGAAAATAGCATCTAAAAAGAGCAACCACACTAATTTTGGTCAATTGCAGGGTAAGCGTAGCCTGCCCTGCCTTACTCAATTGACCGGAATTAGTGTGCTTCATCCCAGTTATCACCAATGCCGGCTTCAACGATTAACGGCACCTTAAGTTGAGCCGCATCACTCATGATACTCGTTATCTTTGCACGCGCATTATCAAGAATAGCTTCCGGCACCTCAAAAACCAGTTCATCATGAACCTGCATGGTCATTAATATACCGTCAAAAGCCTGCCCTGAAACTGCTTCACTGGCCAGCCATTGATCCATGGCAAGCATCGCACGTTTAATGATATCTGCAGCACTTCCCTGCATGGGCGCATTAATAGCACTGCGTTCAGCATATTGACGCCGCTGACCATTGCGTGAATTTATTTCCGGAATATAAAGTCTGCGGCCAAATACGGTTTCAACGTAACCCTGCTCCCTGGCCAGTTCACGCATTCTATCCATATAATCTTTCACGCCGGGATAACGCGAAAAATAGAGATCAATATATCCCTGTGCATCCTTTCTGCCAACATCCAGTTGTTTTGCCAGACCAAAGGCTGACATACCATAAATCAAACCAAAGTTAATAGCCTTAGCACTGCGGCGTTGCTCCGTACTCACTGATTCCAGCTCTAGACCAAACACTTCAGCGGCTGTAGCACGATGCACATCAAGACCCTGTGCAAAGGCATCCAGCAACCCTTTATCTTCTGAAAGGTGAGCCATAATACGCAATTCAATCTGAGAATAATCCGCAGCGACAATTTTCTTTCCCGCCGATGCAATAAATGCCTGACGTACTTTTCTGCCCTGTTCTGTTCGAATAGGAATATTCTGCAGGTTGGGTTCAGTTGATGACAGCCTGCCTGTCACTGCGACCGCCTGATTGTAAGAAGTATGAACCCGACCGGTTTTTGCATCAATCTGTAATGGCAGCTTATCAGTATAGGTTGATTTTAGTTTTGCCAGCGAACGATGTTTCAGAATCAGTTTCGGCATCGGATAATCAAGTGCCAGTTCCTGCAAAACGGATTCTGATGTCGAGGGCTGCCCTTTGGGTGTTTTTGACTTGACCGGCAGCCCCATTTTTTCAAAAAGAATGGTTTGAATCTGCTTAGGCGATGCCATATTAAAGGCATCGCCCGCCATTTCAAAAGCTTCTGTTTCAATTTTTTTAAGCTGCAGTGCTATCTCCTGACTTTGCTGATGCAGCAGGCTGGCATCGACGAGCACACCATTACGCTCAATACGGGATAATACCGATAAGAGGGGTAACTCCACTTCACAGAAGAGTTTTTTCAAACTCGCCTGCTCTTCTAATTTTGGCCAGAGCGTTTCATGCAGACGCAAGGTAATATCCGCATCTTCTGCCGCATAAGGCGCAGCCTGCGCAACGGGGACGTCATCAAAACGCAATTGTTTAACGCCCTTCCCGGCAACATCTTCATACTTGGTGGTCTGATAGCTCAGATACTTGAGCGCCAGTGCATCCATATTATGCCGGGTAGCCGTGCTGTCCAGAACATAGGATTCCAGCATGGTATCAAAGGCTATTCCCTGCAGAGTGATGCCGTGGTTTAATAATACATTACGGTCGTATTTTAGATTCTGTCCTACTTTAGCCTTATCAGGATCTTCCAGCAGCGGTTTCAGACGCGCCAGCACCTCATCCCGATTCAGTTGTTCAGGTGCTTCAACATCTTTATGGATTAAGGGGATATAAGCGGCTTTTCCACATTCAACGGCAAAAGAAACACCGACAATTTCTGCCTGCATATAATCCAGCGAGGTTGTTTCCGTATCAAAGGCAATTAATTCTGCCTGTTGTAATTGTTTTTCCCAGACAGCAAAGGTGTCCCAGCTGGTAATGGTAGTATATTCACCTTTGTCGTTTTTTTGCGGGCCGCAGTCAGCCTCATCACCAATGAGCATTTCCTGTTGTGTTCCCGTAATTTCTTTGCTCTGCTCTTTTTTTAAGAGATGTGATAACCAGGTTTTAAATTCTAATTCACTATAGAGGGCTTTTAATTTTTCTGAATCAGGTTCACTCATGTAAAGTTGTTCAATGGTTTCATCCATTGCAACATCCAGTTTAATGGTAACCAGTTCAAAGGACAGCTTTAGCTGCTCCAGAGAAGATCGCAGGTTTTCACCCACTTTGCCTTTAAATGCTTCTGAGTGGTCAATAATGTTGGCTACGCTGTCATATTCCTGCAGCCATTTGACGGCAGTCTTAGGACCCACTTTTGCCACGCCGGGGATGTTATCAGAGGTATCGCCAATGAGAGCAAGATAGTCTCTGATCTGTTCAGGTGTGACACCAAATTTTGTCTTAACGCCATCAATATCCATTATCTGGTTTTTCATCGTATCAACCAGAGAAACCCGCTCATTAACTAATTGAGCCATATCCTTATCACCCGTTGAAATAATGACATCTAAACCTTTTTCAGCAGCCTGTACCGCTAAAGTACCGATCACATCATCCGCTTCCACTCCCGGGATGGCGATTAATGGAAAACCCAGTGCTCTGATTACTTCATGCAGCGGTTCAATCTGACAACGTAAATCATCGGGCATAGAGGGCCGATGGGCTTTATATTCTGGAAACATATCATCACGAAAGGTCTTGCCTTTGGCATCAAAGATCATCGCCACTCGTTGTGTAGGATAATCATTGAGCAGGCGTTTGAGCATGTTCACTACGCCATAAACAGCACCCGTCGGCATGCCTTTGGAATTATTTAATCCCGGCATGGCATGAAAAGCACGATACAGGTAGGATGAGCCATCCACCAGCACCAGCTGCTTATCCGATGCTGAATGTTCGGTGGTCTTTGTCGTACCCGGCATAATTTTTTTAATCCTGTTGTTTTGAACGCTCAGCGTTATTAGTTAAGCAAGGATTATACTGCCTAAAGGCGCTTTGAGTAAATGTTGCTGAAAGATGCATTCCCTATTTAATTAGTCTCTCATATATAGGATTTTCAGCCTTTAAAAGCATGTTTAGAATTAAGGTACGCCAACTCCTGAGGTGTACTTTGGCGATTTAAGATAGTATTTCGATGGGGAAAACGGCCAAATTGGCGAATGATCTCTCGATGATGCCGGGCAAATCGACTATTCGATTCCAGTTCGGCCTGTTCAAAGAGTTGAACAGAGAGATGCTGATCGGCTGAATTTTCACTGTGCATCAGCGGCATATACAAAAAAGAGAGTTTATCTATGGCTATTTGTTTGTCCAATTTATTATCAATTGCCTGACGAGTAATTTGCACAGCAAGCTGCTCTGTGTGAAAACTTTTAGCCTGATTACGGAACATGTTTAAGGGTAATTGATCCAGGATTATCACCAGCGCTAAAGCGCCTTGTGCCGTTTCAGCCCAATGATTTAAATCGCCTGAGGCGGCACTTTCCCATAAAGACTCAAATTTATCTCTGATTTCAGTATCCAGTTCAGGTGTGGAGCGAAACCAGTGTTTTTTGATTCGCTCACTATACCAGTAGTCGAGAATAGTGTCGGGGGTAATAGCCATCGCTTCTCCTGATTTACCTCTGTCCCATCAATAGATTATATACCCCTTTCAGGTTTTTTCGCTTACTGGCCATGTATGATATGCTTAAACCTGGAATAAGCAGATTTGGAATAAGCAGATAAATTTATAATTCTTGCCGGATAAAACAGATGAGCAGTATGACATTGACTAATCCAGTACAGGCAACCCTGGATGGTGCTGAGCTGCATAAAAAGCACTATGGTATCGGCAATTTTGCTATCTGGTTTCTTATCTATATTGAACTCACTGAATTTGCCTTTTTCTTTATTGTTTTTTTAATCGGAAAATCACATTACCCGGACATCTTTTATCAGGGTCCAACCAGGCTTAATACTATTGCGGGTATGCTCAACACCCTGATTTTAATCACCGGCAGTTTTTGTGTCGCCAGAGCTGTCTCTGCGATAAAACAAGATCAGCGCAATACGACCATACTGTTCCTCTGGCTCACCTTTGTGATGGGAGCAATGTATTGCATAGTGAAAATCTGGGAATATCAGTGGAACGTACAGTCTGGTTTTGACTCTTCCAGTAATTACTTTTTTGGTGTTTATTATTATCTGACCTTTAATCATTTTGTACATGTTTTGATGGCTATGTCCGTTATCTTATGGGTAACTATCGGCATGCATCTGGGGCACTATAGTTCAAAACACCATGCCACACTTGAAAGTGCAGGCTTATATTGGCATATGATCGATTTAGTCTGGATTGTCATATTTCCTCTGCTGTATGTCCTCAGATAAGGAATGTCCTCAATGAATAAAATGCAAATGAAACAATTGCTTGAAAAGCTATCGCTGCACTTATCAGGAAAGCGACGAATTAATCTTTTTTGGCTCATTTTAGTGGCATTAACGCTGTTTGCGACTTTTATTGCCGAAGCTGCAACACCCAGCAACTTTATTATCCTGCTTATCTGCTTCACCATTTCGATTAAAGGCCGTTTTATTATCGATGAGTTTATGGGCTTACGCGAAGCAATTCCAATTATTCGCTATACCATCCATTCATACTTTATTCTATTGCCTGTTTTTATTGCGCTATGCATTATTTTTCCTGAAATTCTGGCAGAATTGACTACAATGGAACAATAGGCTGATTTTTAAAAATTTTGTCCTGGTCAGCTCATGTTTACTAAATATGCGACAACGTACATTGTTATGCTCGGTGATTTTGGTACACTAGGCGGGTTTTCAGAATTGCTGGCTTGCTAATTATTCAGCAATCTTAAAAAAAGGAATTATAGTGAGGAGTTTCAATGAATAAAAAATATTTTTTATTTTTAATCAGTGCCCTGTTAATAGCTTCATTTTCTGCCATCAGTACCACAGTTTTTGCCCAGGACAACAGCACTGAAGAAGGCGAAGAAAAAACCAAACCTGATGCCGATAAAGTCAATCCTCTTGATCATGTTGATATTAATATTATCAAACGAGAAGACAGAACTATTGAAACTCATAGTGTGAATGGTATCGTCTATAAGGTTAAAGTAATGCCCAACAAGGGACCGGCCTATTATCTCTATGATACCGATGGTGATGGTTCTCTGGAAACACGCTCAAATAGAGAGCTCAGTGAAACAACCGTGCAGCAATGGAAAATATTTGAGTGGTAAATGTCCGTTTATACTTCGCTGTCTCTCACCCAACTCAAACAATTACTGTGTCAATATGAACTGGGAGAGATCATCCGCTATGAAGGGATTTCTGATGGTATTGAAAATACCAATTACCGAGTTCATACAACCACTGGACACTATGTTTTAACTATTTTTGAACAATATAAGGCCGAAGAATTACCTTATTTTCTGCAATTAATGGCTTTTCTCCGCCGTCACGGAATGGCTGTTCCTGAAGCAATTCCCAATACAAGGCAACAGCTCCTCACAACCTGGCAGTCTAAACCAGCGGCATTATTTAATAAACTACCAGGACAAAGTATCCTGCACCCGGACAGCAATCATTGTCAGCAGATAGGAGCGGCTCTTGCTCATTTACATACTATAGGACAGCAATTTCCCTTAAACAGAGACAATCAATGGGGGCATCACTGGATTCAAAATACAGGCAAAATGCTGCTGGATAATACTGCAACAACCCGGCTAAACAAACATGATGCGCAATTACTCTCTGATGAGCTTCTGTTTCAGCAGGCATTCCAGCAGGAAAACAGCCATCACACCCTGCCGCAGGGTGTCATTCATGCGGATTTATTTCGTGATAATGCACTCTTTGAAAATGATCAACTCAGTGGTATTCTGGATTTTTATACCGCCTGTAATGCCCCTCTCCTATTTGATCTGGCCATTACTGTTAATGACTGGTGCCTTGGTGAAGACAACTATCTGGACTTTGACAGAGCTAAAGCAATGATTACGGCTTATGAACAGATCAGGCCATTGAATAAAGATGAACAACAGCATTGGCCGGCCATGCTGCGTGCTGCAGGACTTCGCTTCTGGCTGTCCCGACTGCTCTTCAGGCAATCCCGTAAAGAAGCGCAATTAACTCTGGATAAAGATCCAGATGTGTTAAAATGCTTATTACTAAAACATCGTGACAATACTTCTTTTTGTCAGTCACTTTTGGTCAATCACATTGTATAAATACAAGTAGTATAAATTACTTTTTTTAATCATCTTTTTTTAATTAAAAATACAGCCATGAGCCGAAATAATAACAACATATCCAGGGCGGATGCTGCCAGAGCAGCAGGACTAATCAGACTTGCCACTCATATGGAAAAAGTTTCTGTCTTTAGCGGTCAGGCAATTTCATGGCTGACTTTAGCAATGGTATTAACAACTTTTGCCATTGTGGTTTTACGTTATGGTTTTAGCATGGGTTGGGTCGCCATGCAGGAATCGGTTATCTATATGTATGCGCTGGTTTTTTTAATCGGTATTCCCTATACACTCAAACAAAACGGCCATGTACGGGTCGATATTTTTTACTGCAATATGAGCCCGCGCAGCAAAGCATGGGTTAATTTACTGGGTATCCTTTTTCTGTTAATCCCCGTCACCCTGTTTATTGCCTGGATTAGCTGGGATTATGTCGCAGCCTCCTGGGCACTTAAAGAGCAGTCAGGTGAAGCGGGCGGCCTGCCTGGCGTTTACCTGCTAAAATCCAGCCTGTTAATCATGACTCTGTTACTGTTAATTCAGGGCTTCAGTCAACTATTATTTAATGTAGTATTCCTCTTTTATCCTGACGAGCAACAGCAGCCCTTAGAAAAGTTAAAAGAAACAACTGATCCAAAAAACCGCATGAATTCTGGAATCCTGTAGTGGAAAACGCTCTGCTGGAAGTCATAATGCCCCTGCTGTTATTTGCAGCAGTCTGCGCTGTCTTATTATTCGGTTATCCCGTCGCCTTATCTCTGGGTGGAACAGCACTCGCATTCGCCGCTATTGGCTTATTATTACCCGATGTCTTTGATCCGACATTCTTGCAGGCTCTACCCAATCGTATTTACGGCATTATGACGAATCAGACCCTGATTGCCGTGCCTCTTTTTGTTTTTATGGGCGTGATGCTGGAGCGCTCTAAGGTAGCCGACGATTTATTGGGCACGATGGCTGATCTATTTGGTAATCTCAGAGGCGGTCTGGGGATCTCTGTTATTCTGGTTGGTATGCTGCTGGCTGCCAGCACAGGGATTGTCGGCGCAACTGTTGTCACTATGGGTATGCTTTCTCTGCCCATTATGCTCAAGCGAGGTTATCATCCCAGTATCGCAACCGGTACTATTTGTGCAGCAGGTACGCTGGGACAAATTATTCCACCGTCCATTATTTTAATCCTGCTCGGTGATGTACTCTCTGCTGCTTATCAGCAGGCACAGCTGAATATGGGGATATTTGCGCCTGAGACTTTATCCGTCGGCGATTTATTTGTCGGTGCTTTGATACCCGGTTTGCTGCTGGTGTTATTTTATATTCTTTATATTATTGCGGTTGGCATTTTTCGTCATGACTTAATCCCCGATGTTACGCCTAACAAATCAGCACAGAATGAATCGATTTTTTTAAAGACGATTAAAGCGCTGCTGCCGCCATTACTACTGATTATTGCCGTATTAGGTTCAATTCTAACCGGCGCAGCCACACCTACAGAAGCAGCCGCCGTTGGTGCTGTGGGTGCATTAATTCTGGCCATGGCCAAAAAAGAACTCACTCTGGCCGTGCTCAGAGATGTGGTTTATTCAACCACTCAGGTCACCAGTATGATTTTCTTTATTTTTATTGGTGCCGCTATTTTCTCGCTGGTATTCAGAGGTTATGGCGGTGATGAGTTAATAGAAGAATTTCTATTGGGTATTGCAGAGAATAATTCGGATAGTTTTCTGGCTCAAATTCTCCCTGAAGGCGCATTTGGACCGGTTTTAATTGTTATGCTGGTGATGTTTTTACTGGGATTTATCCTGGATTTTATTGAGATCACCTTCGTGGTGGTGCCCATTATTGCGCCAATCTTGCTGACCATGGGCGTTGATCCAGTCTGGCTGGGTATTATGATAGCCATTAATCTGCAAACATCCTTTTTAACACCGCCATTCGGCTTTGCACTGTTTTACCTGCGAGGTGTTGCACCCGAGTCAGTTAAAACAACGGATATTTATAAAGGCATCGTGCCATTCATTATTATCCAGTTATTGATGCTGATCGCCCTGGCTTATTGGCCTGAACTGGCAACCTGGCTGCCCCAGGAAGTATTTAAAACCAAATAAATAAAACTAAGCAAAGCGGCTGGTCATGCCGCGGCAGGTAAAACACTCAGCACATCGATGGATTTTTTTGTTTTTCTAAACATCCGGCCAAAGAACTGATTAATCTTATTAGCGCGATCTAAAGAACTAATGACACTTTTACGACGATAGCCGACCTGCTCCAAAAATAAAAAAAGCGCCTGATTGTCTGGCTCTATCTTTAAGCCCAGAATAATTGCAGCCAGTCCCTGTTTGCGCTCCCCAAGACTAAACTGAGCATAGGCAAGAACACGCAGAATATTCGTATCCATTGGGTTTAATTGATGTGCTTGTTCAATAAGAGTAATTTTTTCCCTAAGACCGC
>JAPVVU010000104.1 GCA_028571885.1 Gammaproteobacteria bacterium
AATGCTTCAGCCAGCTCACCCTTTGAATCCAGAACGACAGGGTAGGTCATCTTTTTTTGACGAACCATTTCTCTGACCTGAGATTCAGGATCATAATCCATTGCTACCCCGATAATCACCAGATTATTTGCCGAATACTTTTGGGATAACTCAACTAATGCTGGAATCTCCAACACACAGCCCGGGCAGGTTGTAGCCCAGAAATTAATAATAACAGGCTTTCCCCTGAGTTGTTCCAGACTAAATTGCTTGCCCTGCAAATCTTTGAAATTAGCCTGTGGCGCAGGCGCTTGTCCGGAAGGTGCCAGCCATAAATAGCCTAGGAGGGCTCCCAATAGAACCACAAAACCAATAACGGCGAAATCTTTTTTCTTCATCTGCTATAAACTATCCAAATTATGAGTAAGAGAATTTTGCTAGAGCCAATGTCCATGTAACTATTTACCATATCATTAAGAAAAAGTCTGAAAAATAAGTGACCATAGGCTTAGCAATGGTAATTAAGAAATATACACTCAATAGCGACATTTATTTCATACTCTACCTTATCCTGTATTAGATAGAGTAGAATTATTTCGTACTCTATCTTATCCTGTATTATAATGTTTAATTCAGTTAAATTTCCATAAATAAGGTCAGACCTTTAGAGTAGAGGCAAAGAGACGGTGGCAAAGATTAAAGTCGGTATTGTTGGCGGGACAGGTTATACGGGGGTTGAGCTGCTGAGACTGTTAGCAAACCACCCTGATGTGGTGCTTCAGGTTATTACATCGCGTTCAGAATCAGGGCTTCCTGTTAAGGATTTATTTCCTAATTTGCGTGATCACCTGAACATAGAGTTCTCAGAGCCTGATGTTTCGACCCTAAAAAATTGCGATCTGGTCTTTTTTGCAACTCCTAATGGTATTGCCATGAAAATGGTGCCGGAACTTATTGAGGCGGGCGTTAAAGTGATTGATCTGGCCGCCGATTTTAGAATTAAAGACATTAAAGTCTGGGAACAATGGTATGGAATGGAACATACCTGCCCGGATTATGTTGAGCAGGCCGTTTATGGTTTACCAGAAGTGAACCGGGAAGCTATCAGGCAGGCTAATCTGATTGCCAATCCTGGTTGTTATCCGACTGCTGTACAGCTGGGATTCTTACCGCTGATTGAAAATAAATTACTTAATACGGACTTTTTGGTGGCAGACTGTAAATCAGGTGTTAGCGGGGCTGGACGTGGCGCTAATGTCGGTACTTTATTATGTGAAAGCAGCGAAAGTTTTAAAGCCTATGCGGTTCCTGGTCACAGGCATCTTCCTGAAATCAGTCAGGGACTCGATATTTTTAATGACAGTGCAAATAATGGCAACGTTGATTTAACCTTCGTGCCTCATCTTGTGCCAATGATTCGAGGAATTCAGGCGACGTTGTATGGAAAGATAGGGTATGGAAAAATAAGGCATGGAAAAATAAACTCAGGCAGCGTTTCTTTGACAGAAATACAGTCACTTTTTGAACAAAGGTATGCAAATGAGCCCTTTGTGGATGTCTTGCCTGCGGGATCACACCCTGAAACCAGAACGGTGAAAGGTTCCAATATGTGTCGAATTGCCGTACACCAGCCGCAGGGGAGTGATACGATTGTCGTTTTGTCAGTAATAGATAATCTGGTTAAAGGCGCTGCAGGTCAGGCTGTGCAAAATATGAATATTGCTTTTGATCTGGATGAAAATGCAGGACTTAATATTGTCCCGTTAATGCCTTAGCTAAAACCAGGAAAAATACACCTTTAATTTTATGACACATATAATTGTACACCGCACACACCCGTTTCAGTATTATGGTATTCGTCTTCTGTTATTATTACTGGCGGCAGCACTCCTTTTTGGCGCATTTGAGCTGGGTTACATGCAGTCAGAAGAAGACATTATTGAGGCAAAAGGCGGGAGAAAATCGTTACTTGTCCAACAAAGTGTCTTAAAAAAGAAAAACATTGAATTGAGCAAGGAACTTTTGCATCTGGAAAGAAAATACCTGCTGGAGCAAGAATCCTGTCAGTTGATTCAATTGAGCATGAATAAGGATCAGAAGAAAATTGCTGAATTAGAAAATGAGTTAGCTTTTTATACAGCGATAGTTTCACCTGCACAAGGCAAGAAATCTATTTATCTGCAAAGTTTAGAGATAGTGCCATACAAACCTAAGGAAAAAGATGCAGAAAAAGCTCAAGGCCAGCAATATCAATATCAATTTATTCTTGCACAAAAACTTAAGAAAAGAACCTATACTAAAGGATACATCAGAATCTATATTAAAGGTAAACAAGATAATAAATCAGTGAAGCTATCACTCGCTTCACTACTAGAAGACCTGGCAAAGAAAAAAGAAGTGAAAGAGAAAGGCTTCAAATACAGTTTTAAGTATTTTCAGAAGTTTAACGGTATAATGCGTTTGCCTAAAGGAATGATACCTCATTCAGTTGATGTCATCATTGATTCTAAGAAGAAAAAATCAGTCATTGAACTAAGTGATCTTGAATGGTCTCAAGCGGGAGGAATTAAATATGTGGGGCAGTAAAAAAGGTGCGAGCAGAAGAATTGATTCATTAGTTGGAAATAGCACCAAGATTAAAGGCGATGTGGATTTTATTGGAGGGCTTTTGGTTGACGGCAAAGTTATTGGCAATATTACCGCGACTGAAGATGAAAATGCCACAATAACTATCAGCGAGAATGGCTATGTGCAGGGGGAGATACAAATCCCTAACATTATCATTAACGGTACGGTTGAAGGTAATGTTTATGCCAGCAACAATGTGGAGTTAGCCAAGAAAGCCAGAGTGTTTGGTAATGTTTATTATAACTTGTTTGAAATGGCAATGGGCGCTGAAGTCAATGGTAATCTGGTTCACGTTGCAGACGACCATATTGCAAAAAACAAAGCAACAGCCAGTATTGAAGCGAAACCAGAGCCCGCAAGATTGGAAGAACCTGAGGTTTTAACCAATAATTAATATTTTAAATACAGGTAACTAACTTTTAAATGCAGGTATCTATACTGAGGATATTCTGTCATTTATTAAGACTATATTAGCAAAAGCTATGTTAAAAAGAAGATTAATCTTGACTGTTGCGCTTGGTTATTGAATAATAGAATTTGAATTGGAGTAAAGTAGTGAGTGAAAGTATGAATGAAGATAGCCTATTAGATTTTACTGATGCAGCGGCACTTAAAGTTAAATCTTTAATCGAAGAAGAAAAGAACGATAATTTAAAATTACGGGTTTTTGTCACCGGTGGTGGATGTTCTGGTTTCCAGTATGGTTTTACTTTTGATGAAGCCGTAAATGATGGTGATACAGAAGTTGAAAATCAGGGTGTCAAACTATTGATTGATCCTATGTCATTTCAATATCTCGTTGGTGCAGAAATTGACTATACGGAGGGCCTTGAAGGCGCTCAGTTTGTTATTCGCAATCCCAATGCAACAACAACATGCGGCTGTGGTTCGTCTTTCTCTACAGAAGATAAATAATTAGTCAGCTCTAGTAAATAAATTTTTGCTGTAAAATATAAAAAAGGCGCTGTTTTTACAGCGCCTTTTTTATTTGTCTGTGAATTATCCTGTTATATATTCTAAGCAGAAATTATATGGATATGCAAAAATGTTAATTTTTGTTAAGCTTAATCAGACATACTCAGTTTGGAACTCAACATGAACGAATATCTACCTGGTTTGGCCGGTGTACCAGCAACAAAATCTAATATCTCTGACATTGATGGTGAAAAAGGGATGCTTTTTTATCGTGGCTATCCCATTGAAGAACTTGCAAAGCATAGTACCTTTGAAGAGATTATTTTGTTACTTATGAATGGTCAGTTGCCCAAACAAGATCAATTGGACAATTTTTCAGCCAGTTTGCGTACTAACCGCGCCCTTAAGTATCATCTTGTGGACTTAATGAAAACATTGCCTGCTTCAGCGGATCCCATGTTGATGCTGCAAACCACGGTATCCAGTATGGGTATGTTTTATCAGGGTAGTGAATGTCTGATCGATAGTGATGTTTGTACTGATCTGGATTATGTTAATTCTGCAACAATAAAAATAATTGCCAGAATGGGCACACTGGTGACTAGCTGGAAGCATATGTCCAAGGGCTATGAGCCGGCACCTACACATTATGATCTGAGTTATGCCGGCAGTTTTCTTTATATGTTGACGGGATTAAACCCCGATCCATTGATGACACGTATTCTGGATGTTTGTCTGATTTTACATGCTGAGCATACCATTAATGCTTCAACTTTCTCGGTACTGGTCAATGGCTCGACACTCTCATCACCTTATAGTGTCATTTCATCCGCTATTGGTTGTCTGTCCGGCCCTCTGCACGGCGGTGCGAATGCGAAAGTATTAGATATGCTGGAACAGGTCGGCAAACCAGAAAATGCCCCTAAATTTGTTGATGAACAACTGAAACGAAAAGGCAAGATATGGGGAATGGGACACAGGGAGTATAAAACTAAAGATCCTCGTGCCACCATTTTACAAGGGTTGATTAAAGAGCTTCGGGAAGCCAGGGGAGGGGATGTGAATCCTTTGTTTGAAGTGGCGGAAGCATTGGAAAAAGCCTGTGAAGATCGCTTGGCTGAAAAAGGTGTTTATGCCAATGTGGATTACTATTCAGGCTTACTTTACAGAGAAATGGGGATACCCGCTAATCAATTTACTGCAATTTTTGCCATTGCGAGAAGCGCCGGCTGGATGGCGCATTGGCGTGAACAATTGAAAGATAATCGAATCTTCAGACCCACTCAAATTTACACAGGTGAAAATCCGCGCTCTTATATACCAATGGATGCCCGCTGATACTTTTTACAGGAAGCTTCTGTTAAACCGCTTAAGCGGGCCAAATGGCGCCAAGAATCACTTCATTTCTGGCGCCAGTGACCGATGGTAAATTAGAGGTCAGGCCATTGATCGTTTGATGGGCAAGCCATGCAAAAGCACTGGCTTCTACCCAGTCTGGGTGTAAGCCAAATTTTTCTGTTGACGCTATTTTTATTTCAGGCAACTGTTCTTGCAAGCGCAGCATAAGTCGATTATTTCTGACACCACCGCCACAAACCAGAATCTCATCGACATGAGGACGCAGCATCTTGATTTCATTGCTAATGGATTGACAGGTTAATTCAAGCAATGTTGTCAGCACATTTACTTTTTCAATTTTTTCTTTGTATTTTTTGAGTTGTTGTTCAAGCCATTGATAGGAAAAATACTCTCTACCAGTACTTTTTGGACTTTTTTGTGAAAAAAATGGGTCACTCAATAATAATGAGAGCATGGTTTTATCAATATTCCCCTGGGCGGCTAATTTTCCGGACGAATCATAAGCGCAATCAAAGTGTTTAACACACCAGTCATCCATAAGCCCATTTCCCGGGCCAGTGTCATAGCCAAGAACCGTGTCTGAAGTTGCAGGTAAAAAGGTAATATTGGCAATACCACCAATATTTAAAACAATGCGATTGATATTCTGATTCTTTGCAGCAAAGAGGGCACGATGAAACGGCGGTACGAGAGGAGCACCCTGGCCGCCAGCGGCCATATCTCGACGCCGGAAATCTGCAACTGTAGTGATAGCGGTATTTTGTACAATAATATTAGGGTCGCCTATCTGCAGGGTCGTTGGATATTGACTGTCAGGGTAATGACGCAGGGTTTGTCCATGGCTGCCAATTGCACAGATCTGTTCAGGCTTAAGATTATTTTTCTTTAATAAACGCAGGCAGCAGTCTGCAAATAAACGTCCCATTTGCACATCCAGCTCAGCATAATGATCCAGTTCATCAGGATGCTGCTCCTGGCTTAAGGCAAGCAAGTCTTTTTTCAGAGAGGCTGGGATTGGATAAGTCTGTGCATCGATCAGAGAAAACTCACTGGATGAATTTATTGAACAGATAACCGTATCGACACCATCGAGACTGGTTCCGGACATCAGTCCTATATAGTAAGTCAAAGGTAATATGTCACAATCCACCCCGGATTCTGGTCAAAATGTTAGATTACTGCTCTTTTAAAGCAACAGTTGCTGTCTTTCTCGACTTTAGCTGAGATATCATAGTATCTGCTGTATTCTGAAAATCGTTACGATATTTTTTTGCAATAGGTGATGCACTGGGTAATGGCACAGTTAATGGATTACGATGTACACCATTCATGCGGAATTCATAATGCAGGTGTGGCCCGGTGGCAAGCCCTGAACTGCCGATATAACCAATGACCTGACCCTGCTTAACACGGCTGCCCTGCTTAATTTTTCGGTTATATGATTTCATGTGAGCATATAGCGTCGTGTATTTGGAACCATGCTGTAAAATGATAACGCGACCATAACCGCCTTTTCTGCCTTTGAAAATGACCTTGCCATCACCAACGGATTTAATCGGTGTACCACGAGAAGCGGCGTAATCAACACCCTTGTGTGCCCGAATTTTGTTTAATACGGGGTGTTTTCGGCCACTGGAAAAACGTGAACTAATACGGGAAAACTCAACGGGAGTACGTAAAAAAGCTTTACGCATACTGAGCCCTTTTTCAGAATAATAGTCAGTATGTCCTGAAGCGTCAGTATATCGTATTGCCTTAAATACTTTTCCTCTGTTGACGAATTCTGCAGAAAGTATATCGCCATTGCCTATTTTTTTGTCATTAATATATTTTTCTTCAAAAAGAACAGCAAAAGAATCACCCTTTCGAATATCCAGAGCAAAATCAATATCCCAGCCAAATAACTGTGCCAGTTTCATTATCATGGCACTGCTTAAACCAGCCTTGTTGCCTGATGCGAACAGAGAATTACTAATCGTAGCAGTAGCAAATTGCTGTTTTACATCGATTTCTTTACTTTCAATAAGCGTTACAAATTTTGCATTATCAGTTTCTTTATTGATAATGAGAGTATCCACTCGATCAAGATCATAGCGCAATGACTGGAACCCATTGCTGTCATCAAAAGTGATAATTAATTTTTGCCCGGGTTTAATGCGGGTTAGCTGTTTTGCCTGCTTACTTGAGTTAACAATCCGGTGTAAGGTGCCGGCACTGAGTGACAGGCGTTTAAAAATAGCAGAGAGCGTGTCACCACTTTTTACTATTACTGTTTTTGTTTTTGATGTTTTAGCTGGTGAAAGCCCGGTCAAATCCTGATGCGTAACTGTTTCAGGCGCTGTTACTTTTTTAAGTATAGAAGCTGTAACGCTTTCATTGATTTGTTGTTTGCTTAAATCTTCTTGTTTTGCCAAAGAAGGGGTACTGGTATCACTTGAATTGACAGCGATTTCTTCTGATAAGTCAGTCAGTGAGAGTGATTCTTCAAGTGTTTTCCGTTTCGTGAGCTCAGATTCAGGTGATTCCTGTAGAGATAATGCCTGTTTAAATGACTCTTGCGTAGCCTGGGCCTCTGAGAGCTTTGCTTCAGTCTTTGTTTCAATTTTTGTTTCAAAGTAGCTGACTGATTCAGATAATACTTCAGAGCCATAGCCAATTTCTGGCAAATCAAGCGGTATATTCTGCTCATGGGAAGAGGAGGAAATATTTTTAGCTGGCAGAGCAAAAGTGTTTTTAGAAGTATTTTCAACTGTTTGTTCTAAAACCTGTCTGACTGCTCCATCAGTGTCTAAAAATAAGGTTAAGGTAAAGAGCCCTGTTAAAATAGCGACAGATGCAGCAGAAAAAAATAGAAAATTATGACCCTTTTTCTTCTTACTTTCTAATCGATAGCAATTTTTATTTTTTAAGCTATTGCTTTTGTTTAAAAAGTGTTTGTAATTCACGGAAATTCCTCGTATTTTTTAGCTAAAGATAGCTTCTAATAAGGATTATTGCAATAGTAAAGTAAAAAAAAATAACCCTTTTTAATGAATCCTAGCAGAAGAAGAGAAAAATTATGGTAATCTTATCGCAATTTTGAAAATATCTGGTTAAAAAATATACAATAAGTGTGAATTTGATAACGAGTTAACATAAAATCGGGAGTACATAGTCAAAATGGGCAAAATAGAAGACGCTCTGGAAATAATAAAAAGAGGATCGGATGAGATCTTGCTCGAAGAAGGTCTGATAGAGAAATTAAAAACCAATAAACCTCTTGTTATCAAAGCCGGTTTTGACCCAACAGCCCCAGATTTGCACCTTGGTCATACAGTATTAATTAATAAACTTCGTCAGTTTCAGGATTTAGGGCATGATATTCATTTCCTGATAGGCGACTTTACAGGAATGATAGGTGATCCAACCGGGAAAAACATAACCCGTGCACCTCTCACGAAAGAACAAGTTTTAGAAAATGCTAAAAGTTATAAAGAGCAGGTATTTAAAATTCTGGATGAAAAGAAAACCACGGTTGTCTTTAACTCTCAGTGGATGGGAAAAATGGATGCTGCTGATTTAATTAAGTTAGCAGCCAATCAAACTGTTGCACGTATGCTGGAACGTGATGATTTTAGTAAGCGTTATTCTTCTGGACAGCCAATTGCCATTCATGAATTCCTTTACCCAATGATCCAGGGCTATGATTCAGTTGTTTTAAAAGCTGATGTAGAACTGGGTGGCACCGATCAGAAATTTAATCTGCTGATGGGACGTGAATTACAAAAAAGCCATGGGCAGACACCACAGGTAATTCTGACTATGCCAATCCTGGAAGGTTTGGATGGTGTGCAGAAAATGTCCAAGTCACTCAACAACTATATAGGTGTATCAGATATACCCGATGATATGTTTGGCAAAATCATGTCCATCTCTGATGAACTCATGTGGCGTTACTTTGAATTACTGAGTTTCAGGCCTATGGCAGAAATAGAGCAATTTAAAACAGATATAGAAAATGGCACGAATCCAAGGGACATTAAGTTCATACTGGCAAAAGAGATAATTACTCGTTTTCATGATGAAGCTGCAGCTGAAAAAGCACAGCAGAATTTTATTGATCGTTTCAAGAAAGGTAAAATCCCTGATGATATCGAAGAGTTTGAAATGCAGGCAACCGATGGTTGTCTGGGTATCGCCTACATTATAAAAGACTCAGGCATGACCCAAAGTACAGGTGAAGCAATTCGTATGATAAAACAGGGAGCTGTCAAAATAGATGGTGAGAAAGTGTTAGATTCTAAATTATGCATGGATAGCGGCACAACCAGAGTTTACCAGGTTGGTAAAAGAAAGTTTGCCAAAGTGACAATTATATAAGGTTGATTAGATTTATCATGAAGATGTGGCGCTAGTAACAGAACTGTTATTAGCGTCAAAAAAGAAATTTCAGAAATCTTACAATTAAGTGACAAAAAGTATTGACCTAGGGTAATTACTGCGTATAATATGCATCTCAGTCAGCGGTACTGCTCTTAAAAAAGAGAAGAAAATCACTGAAGGAACAACGACTTAGA
>JAPVVU010000105.1 GCA_028571885.1 Gammaproteobacteria bacterium
ACAATGAACAATGAGCATCAGAACCTGGCATTTATTATTGGGCGATTTGACGCAGTCCGAGCACAATAATAAATGCCAGGTTCTGATGCGGATCACTCAATAATGAAAGCTCACTATTTCCCTCATGGGGCCTACTTTTGGTGGAACACTTATTTAGTCTTCGTCAAAGCGTCGCTGGATGAGTATTTCAAGTGCAGCAATCGTTTCTTTTTCATCATCACCATCGATGATCAAAGTAATTTCAGTCCCTATGCCTGCCGCCAGCATCATGACGCTCATAATACTTTTGCCATTGGCGGTTTTACATTTTGTCTTGAGTTCAACTGTGGAATTAAAACTGCTGGCCAGTGTAACCAGTTTGGCTGCTGCACGGGCATGTAAGCCCAGTTTGTTGGTTATTATCAGTTTTCTTTCAATCATTTGATGTTTATACTTTTATGCTTTATATGACAAGGTAAATAAGGTGTATTCGCTCAATTGCAGATATTTTCTTTGTCAATAATAAATATGCTGTCGCTTGCGCTGGAACAGGCTTTTTCTGCCAGTTCAGGTAAACTGAGGTGAGCATAGTTCATAATTCGAACCAGCATGGGTAAATTAACGCCGGTGACAATCAACCGCTGTGTGTCAGATGTATTTTGAGTTAATTTTGTGGCGATATTACTTGGTGTTGAACCATAAATATCGGTGATGATGAGCAGTTCATCATTTTCATCGAGCGTATTACACAGTTCAATGGCCTGCGCATATCCCTGTTCGATGTCCATATGTGATGTAATTTTCAGATTTTTACAAACCAGAGGGGATATGCCCATCATATTTGTTGCAGTGTTCAGAAGACTGCTGCCTATGTCGTCGTGAGTGATGAGTAGCAGTGTGACACTCATGCCATCATGCCTTTAAAAAATGAAAGATGCCAAGATTATAAGCTGAAAATCCCTGTTTTAACAGAGGACAAAGGGGATAGATTGATATTATTTTTTGCGACTCTAAGTCAGCTCTTTATGGCGGGCAATGACAGATTCTCTTTGTTGTTTAAAATAACGGGCAAGCCTTTCAACCATATAAACTGAACGGTGCTGTCCACCAGTGCAGCCAATGGCAATCGTCAGATAATTACGGTTGTTGTCTTCAAAGCAGGGAAGCCATTTTTCAACGTATTGTTGAATGTCTGTAAACATTTCATTACAGCTGTCATGCTGGTTTAAAAAATCTTCAACAGCCTGATCTTTTCCTGTTAAAGGTCTTAGTGCAGTTTCCCAATGAGGATTCGGCAGACAACGCATGTCAAACATCATATCCATATCACTGGGCAGACCATGTTTGAATCCAAAGGATAAAAATTGCAGTGCCATGACGGGTTGATTATTCAGAGTGATGAGATCTTTTATCTGGTCTCGCAGCTGGTGCACGTTACTATTGGTGGTATCAATCTGGTGGCTGGATTCATTGCGAATCATCTCAAGCACCAGCCTTTCTCGTTCAATGGCTTCTTCTAAGGAGGTCTGCTCGTTAGTGAGAGGATGTTTTCGACGCGTTTCGCTAAAACGTTTAAGCAGAACATTAGTCTGAGCATTGAGAAATAAAACATCACAATCAATATTATTGTTTTTGATTTGTTGAATGATTTCGTGAAATTCTGAAAAATTGCTGCCGACTGTTCTGGCATCAATACCAATGGCGACTTTATCCAGATAAAGTCGATCCTTAAGACTTTTTTCAACCAGCTCAGATAAAAGTTCCAGGGGCAGGTTATCAATACAGTAGTAATCCAGATCTTCGAGTACTTGCAGAGCTATGGTTTTTCCTGATCCAGAGAGACCGCTGACAATTTGTAGTTTCATTCTTTTATTTCCCTGGAAATTTGCTGTCCCTTATGATTAATAGCCATCGTATTATTAGATGAGAATTGCATCACTGCGGTTTTGATCACTAATGGTATACTTCTATTTGGGTATAAGTGTATGCGAATACCAGGAATTGTCCAGCCATGATATTGCCAATACTGGTAGTCTGGTGTCAGTAATTGTTGTGGGCTTTGATGCGAGACGACGGCAAGCTTGTCATCAGCTGCCGCTAATTCAATGATAAAATTGATTGCCTGGCTGGGTTTGAAATAATTGGCACTGAATAGCTCCATAATATTTATAATACCCAGATCATGCAAATGCATCAGGCCGTGAAATCCTTCTGGACAGCTGCCTAACACTTGCCTGCTGTCAGTGTCGGCTGATAAATCTGGTGCATCATCACAAATCAAACAGGCTCCCTGATGAATTAACTGCAAAGCAATTTCGGATTTTCCTATACCACTGACACCAATTATATAGATACCTATACCATTAAGTTCCAGTAGTACACCATGCGTAGGAAGAGGAGTCATTGTTTTGAAATGCTATATTTATAGACAAAGTTTAATAGACAAGGCTGAATAAATAAAATTGAATAAAAGTACTGGCGTGTTGGATGCATTTTTTTTAAATGTTGATAAGAAGATTATAAACCGTTTCAGATGAGGTGGCATTCTCAAGTATTTGACGATTATTTGTATTGCGAAAAAATTCAGCAAGCTTGGCTAATATTTGCAGATGTTCTTCGGTGGAGTGGTCGGGGATAATCAGGGCAAAGAGTAATTTTACCGGTTCTTTATCAATCGCATCATAATCAATACCTTCAGATAAACTCATAAAAACCCCAATAGTATCAGTGCATTCGGCGAGTCGGCCATGGGGCAGTGCAACACCATGTCCTATGCCTGTACTGCCAAGGCGTTCGCGTTCAACCAGAGTTTCAAACACTTGGTTGGTATTATATTCAGGATAATTGTCAGTGATTATCTGGCTGATTGCTTCGAGTGCTTTTTTTTTACTGCTGGCACTGTTGTTCAATTGAATCTGATCAATTTTGATAAGATTGCTAAATTTCATGATTTTTTTGGTATGTTAAGTTATAAATATCTGATTCAAGGTATCAGAGGGTAAAATTTCAAGCCCTCGGTTTATTAAGTGCTGTCCGGCCCAAAGAGCATAAAAATTATCTCAGGGCTGAACAGGATTGCTCTCTTATAGCTCGTGAGTTTTCAGGCTCACTTCACCGCGATGGTGATCTGTCATCTTCTCTTTATGTTTTTTCACCTGACGATCAAGTTTGTCAATCAGACTATCAATTGCTGAGTACATATCTTCTTCAACGGCTTCAGCGAATACTTTATTTCCTTTTACCATCAGAGTTGCTTCAGCTTTCTGACGTTGTTTCTCTACACTTAAAATAACATGACTATTATTGACAATATCAAAATGGCGCTCAACACGCTCCATTTTCTGATTAACATAATCACGCAGTGAATCAGTGATGTCTATATGATGTCCAGTTATATCTATTTGCATAAGATTAGCTCCTCGTTAATGATAAAACAGAGTTATTAAAACTGTTTTACCGGTTTTTAGTGCCTCTTAAATAGCCCCTGCGTTTTTTTGCAGGGGTTATTTCTAGAGGCACTTATCCTGTGTAGTGCCTGTTAAATAGTGCCTGCGTTTTTTCAGGGACTATTCTAGAGGCACTTGTTCTTTATTATGTCTTCAAGCTGTAAGCTTTCAGACAATATTCTTTCTCTCATTAGAGGGTGGTATGGACATAGACTCGCGGTATTTAGCCACGGTGCGTCGAGCCACCTTATAATTCTGTTCTGCCAGCATGCCGGAAATCTTATTATCACTTAACGGTTTGCGGGCATTTTCTGCAGTAATAAATTTTTTAATAATAGCTCGAATTGCTGTTGCTGAAGCCTCACCGCCACTCGCAGTCGCAACATGGCTGGAAAAAAAATATTTTAGCTCAAAAATTCCTTTTGGCGTATGCATGTATTTCTGAGTGGTGACTCTGGATATTGTTGATTCATGCATCTCAACCACTTCGGCTACATCGGCGAGAACCAATGCTCGCATATGTTCTTCACCATATTCAAAAAAATCTCTTTGAAAACCCAGAATACAGCGCGAAACTTTCAATAGGGTGTCATTTCGACTTTGCAGGCTTTTAATAAACCAGCGAGCTTCCTGCAAATGATCTTTAATTGAGCTCATATCACTGCCTTTTTTTGCACCCTTTACCAGATTCAAATATTGCTCGTTTATTTTGATATTAGGTGCAGAATCACTATTTAGTTCACAAGTCCACACACCTTTTATTTTTTTTACATAAACGTCTGGAGTGACATAATGAGGTTGGTCATCAGAAATATGGCTGCCGGGCCTGGGGCTCAGACTTTTGATTAAAGCGATCACCTGAGCCAGTTTAGTCTCATCTAATTTCATACGACGTTTTAATGTGGCAAAGTCTCGATTAGCCAGTATTTTTAAATGTCTGGAAACCAGAATTTTAGCTTCGCTTAACCACTGAGTATCACTATCAAGTGCCCTTAATTGTAACAGCAGGTTTTCTTGCAGATCCCGGGCACCGACTCCGGGTGGATCAAAATTTTGAATACGATGGAGTACAGCTTCAATCTCTTCAATTTCAATTTCATCTTCATGGGAAAATGCCTGCAGTAATTCTTCAATGGGCTGGGTGAGATAGCCGCTGTCATCAATACTGTCAATAATGGCTTCAGCAATCATTCTATCGGTATCACTAAAGGGTGTCATTTCCATTTGCCAGACAAGATGTTCTCTCAGGCTATCCTCAGTTTTCCCGTTATTCTCAAACAGGTTGCTGTCATCACCACTCCACGAATTGGTAATGCTTTGTCCTGCGGTGTAACTGCTGCCTGTATCATAGACATCATCCCAGGTTGAGTCAGTTGCAATTTCGTTTGGAATGTCATTTTGGTTGTTTTCAAAATCAATGCTGTTGGCATTTGCTTCGCTGGTGAAATCATCATTTGATGAGTCGTTATTGAGGGTACTTTCTTTATTTTCCTGAGCATCGGCATTCACAGAGAGGCTGTCTGTCCCCGCATGTGAAGCATCTGTATGTGTTATATCATTGGCTGAAAGATCGGCGTTTGAAAGCTCCGTGTTGGAAAGATCAGAGTCAGAAGAGTTGCTTGATTGATCTTCGTCAATCTCAAGCATTACATTGCTATCTAATGCTTCCTGTATCTCCTGCTGGAGATCGAGACTGGATAATTGCAGCAGTTTTATCGCCTGCTGCAATTGAGGCGTCATTGTGAGTTGCTGGCCTAAGCGAAGTTGAAGCGATTGTTTCATATACTAAATAATTACTACCTGTTTCATGGAGTCATTTAAGCTCTATCTGAACAAATTTAGACGTCTCTTGTGAGCAAAAGCTTGCTGATCAAAAGTGAGTGCTTTGCTCTTTAAATCTCACTCTATAGCGACTAATCTAATTCATACCGTTGAAAATAAGTACTCCTTGATTTAATAGTAGCGCAAATTACATGCCATTGCAGTTGATAAGGATCAAAAAAATGAACTTTTTTAAAAGAAAAAAATATTAGCATTAAATATCAATGAGTTAAAATATTTAAAAAATTGCAGAATTGGTATGAATTGTTAAATTTTGAAGTTATCACCAAGATAGACCTCTCGAACACGTTCGTTATTGAGTAAAACTTCCGGTGTGCCTTTAGCGATTACACTGCCATCATTCATGATATAGGCTCGTCGGCAAACACTCAGTGTTTCTCTGACATTATGATCAGTGATTAAAATGCCAATATTTCTTTCAGTAAGATGTAAAATGATTGACTGAATATCATTAACCGAAATGGGATCAACGCCAGCAAAAGGTTCATCCAATAAAATGAAATCTGGCTCCATGGACAAGGTTCGGGCTATTTCAACCCGGCGGCGCTCACCGCCGGAAAGACTGATGCCTTCAGATTTGCGGATCTGAGTAATGCTTAACTCATTTAATAATTGTTCCAGATGATCTTTTCTATCGGTGCGATTAAGATCTTTGCGTGTCTGCAGGATGGCCATAATATTTTCTTCCACTGTCAGTTTTCTAAAGACAGATGCCTCCTGAGGAAGGTAACCGATACCCAGCTGTGCTCTTTTATGAATGGGCAGGCGAGTCACATCCTGACCACGGCAAGTGATTTTGCCGCTATCAGCCTTGATTAAACCAACAACCATATAAAAGCTGGTTGTCTTTCCAGCACCATTTGGGCCTAAAAGACCAACAACTTCTCCTTTTTGTACCGAAAATGAGACATCATTGACCACTTTGCGTGATTTGAATGTCTTATTGAGTTTTTCTGCGCGTAGTTCTAATAGATGGCTTGACATTTTTATAGTCCATCGGATAAATGTAGTGAAAAAATTGAGTAGAATGATTTATTCCAGCAAATTTCTGTTCAGTCCGTTATCCGAAAATAGATAGCTAATGGTTGTGTAATAGTTGTGTAAAAAACAATAATTATTTGTTGCTGCTCTTGGGCTGAATGGTTACTCTCACTCGGGCAGCATTGGAAACCGGCTTGCCATTTTTATTTTTTATGCTGGATGCAACAACGGTTTCTTTTTTTGTGTCATAAATGATTTTGTCACCACTGAAGGTATCGCCGGCCTGCCAAACATATGCTTGCTTGATTAAGTGGATTTTATCCTGGTTGAGAAAGTAGATCATGGTTACGGCGCGGGCACGGAAATCTTTGTCTTTACCTTCAGGACGCTGTTTAAAGGTAGCTAATTTTTTCTTAGTACCCACTGCAACTGCTTTTTCCAGATGATTATTTTTGTCAGTGTACAAGGTCAGTTTATGGGATTTAATGATCATGCTTCCCTGGGTTAAAATGACATTGCCTGTGTATATACTAATGCCCTTGAGATCATCAATATCAGCACTATCGGCTTCCAGGTTAATGGGCTGGTCACGATCTGAAGATAATGCCATCAGGCTGACAGGCATACAAAACAGGATAAAATACATTAGTGAATGAGATAAAACGACTTTCATCCTGGAAAAATAGTCAACTATCATTATTGTTGGTACTCCATAATTTGTGCTTCAAATAGTTTAGACAGCTATTACCAGAAATAATAGAATTATTTATCACCCGGGCTTTTGGCCGGGATGTGCCGCGCTTTAACATTATTTAATAAATAATAATGTTCTGTGTCTAAATATGCCTTCATTCCAACGCCTGTAGCGATTGTTGCAGCTGTGGTAATTTTTACTGCTTTTTCTGTTTCCGCAAAATCTTTATTAGGCCAAATCGTTAATTCAGGTGTTTCCAGTTGAGAAAATTGATTATTTTGAGACTTCTCTCGTCTAATTATAGTATGACCTTTTAAAAAGACGCGAGTTCCATCCTTATTTATCCAGCCATGATCAGCTGTAATAACAACGGGCAGGCCTTTGCTGCGAAATAAGGTAATTATGGGACTGATAATTTCAGAATCTTCTTCATCTGGGTAGTGAAATATCTGAGCACCGATGATTTTACTTTTTGGTGAGCCTGTTTCATCAAAATTTATAATATCAGCATGATTAAAAAAAGTGTCAGCTACTTTTTTTTGCAGATTTTGTTCTGGAAAAGCGATTTGAGTTTGTTCAATGGATGTATTAGTAAAAACAATCCAGGTGATAATTATAGAAACAACTGGAATAGTCAGCAGTAATGTTAAAAGTTTTTTTTCCATATCAGGTTAATTCAAGGTGCATAATTCAAGGTAATGTTAACGTTAAAGTTATTAGATGTAGACTGAAAATTGTGCTTCAAGGGTTCCCTGGGCTGTCATTAATAACTCACACACATCACGAACGGCACCGTGGCCGCCATTATGTTGAGTGGTCCAGTTTGCAGCATGTATAACGCGTTCATGCGCATCAGCTACTGCAATAGACAGGCCTGCTTTTTTCATCACAGGCAGGTCAACCAGATCATCACCAACATAGGCTACTTGTTCAGGGCTTAAGTCTAATTGCTGGCAGAGCTGTTCAAAAGCCTGTACTTTATTGAGCTGTCCCTGAAAGACTAAATCGATATTGAGATTCTTCATACGGTGTGTGACAACATCAGAGGTCCTGGCTGTAATGACTGCCAGAGGAATACCTGAACGCTGCAACATCTTGATCCCCAAACCATCTCGGGAATGGAAGGCTTTATATTCCAGGCCGTTGTCGCCGAAAAAAAGACTGCCGTCAGTCATAACACCATCAACATCACATATTAACAATTTTATAACTTTGGCTTTAGAAAAAACGGCTTCGGCAATAATTTTCTGCATGTATAATGCTTTCCTTCGTTTATTCTTAAACTTTTAAAAGATGAGGCTCTATATACTCTGTTGAAAAATAACTAACATATAAGCCATATAACACATCAGTAAAACACCACCTTCAAGGCGATTGAGTCTGCCCTTGCCTTTAAAGCCATAAGCAAAAACAAAGAGTAAAATTGAAAGCGCCATCATAACAGGATAGTCACGATTGAGTACACTGGGATCCAGCGTTATATTAAGATCAAATAGCGCCCCGGTCATGATTGCCGGTATGCCAAGAACGCCAAGCAGATTGAACATATTGGAACCAATGATATTACCGATAGCAATCTCATGTTCACCTTTTAATGCGCTGGTAATAGAAGCTGCCAGCTCGGGCAGGCTGGTGCCGATGGCAACAATGGTTAAGCCAATGACTAAATCACTGATATGAAATGCATGAGCAATATTAACAGCACCCCAAATGAGCATCCGGGAGCTGACTAACAAAATAATGAGTCCGAGCAAAAGCCAGAAAAAGGCGGCTGAGGTGGACATATCTCTGGGGATTTCTTCATTGAATTCTTCATCCAGGGGATCTTTTTCATTGAGTTGTTTTTTCTCATGAAGCCCCATGAGAGTGATAAATACCATCAGGGCAAACATACCCAGGATTAAAATATATCCATCTGTAGGGCTTAATTCTCCATCCCAGAGCAAACCCCAGGCCAGTATCATTATCATGAACATAATGGGATATTCACGTTTCAGGATTTTAGAATGAACCATGAGGGGGGTGACCAGAGCGGTGATACCCAGAACCAGTGCAATGTTGGTAATATTCGAGCCCAGAGCATTACCCACAGCCAAATTTGGTGTGCCTTCGTAGGCAGCAACGCCGGAAACAATCATTTCGGGGGCAGAGGTACCAAAGCCGACAATTGTCAGGCCAATAACCAGAGGAGATACTCCAAAGTTGAGCGCGATACCAGAGGCGCCCATTACAAATCGGTCGGCACTCCAGATGAGCAATAAAAAACCGCTTAGAATGGCAATACTACTTAATAACATCTCCATCGTTTAAATTGTCATTCCTCTGCTCTATGTAGTCTCATATTGTAAGATATATTTTTTGATAACTCGTTGGTGAAACTTGTTCTTGAAAAATTTTTCGTAAAAAAATGAATGCCCCGATACGGAGGCCGCAGCGGGGCATTTTAGCAGGTTATGAGAATAAACGCCTGCTTCTTTTAACAAAAGCTTTTC
>JAPVVU010000106.1 GCA_028571885.1 Gammaproteobacteria bacterium
CCTGGATTCAATTGATGTGATTGATTTTTCACTGACAAGCTTACTATCAGCGACATGATTAGTTTTGATATTTAAATTCTGTGCTGTCTGCTGCACCTGAGCAGATTGGACTACCTGTTTATCAAATTGAGTATTTTGTTTCCCCTGGCGCCGTTGCGATGCCTGCAAAAAATCTTTTGCAGCCTGTAGTTTATCCACAACATCGTTGCTGTGTAACTTATCCTGTATTTCATCTGTTTGCTGCACAGAAAAGTGCTCAGAGTCATTCTGTTCTTGCAGATCAGGCCTGTTTTTCAGAGCTGTGTTTTCAGAGACAGACTTATCTGCAAGCTCATTTTCATCAGGCATTAGTAATGAGTCAAAATAGAAGCCAAGGGCATCTTTTTGATCAACTAACAAAGACTCTTTGTTTTGCTCGTCACTCATGAACAAACTCAGCCAACAAGGCATCTAATAATAAATTATAGGCAACAGAACCTCTACTCCGGGGACTGTATATAGGTAGAGGTACACCATCTCTGGAGGCTTCCCTAAACTTAGTATCGACAGGTATGAGGGTTCTCTTTAGTGCTTTCGGATCATATTTTTTCTGCATGACGCGTAAACACTCAATCGCTGCACGAGTTCGACGATCAAACATCGTAGGAATAATGGCATAATCCAGTGGTGTTTTTCGTGCTCGATTAATCATTTTAATTGTACTGAGCATTCGATCCAACCCCTTAAGGGCTAAATGTTCAGTTTGAACCGGTATGAGTAATTGATTGCAAGCTGCCAGCGCATTAATCATTAAAACACCTAACATCGGTGGGCAATCAATGAAAATATAATCAAACTGTCCTTTTAGACCTAATAACTGCTTTGCCAGAACCAGTCCCATTCCTTCTTTAGTACCCAGCTGTTTATCCAGTGTCGCAATAGCTGTTGAGGCGGGTAAAAGGGATAAGTTATCAAAGCGAGTCGGCTGTATAACTTCATTGATATCCATATATTGCTTAGCTGCTGCTTTTTGAAAGACCTGATACACACTTTTTTCTAATGAATCTGGATCCAGACCAAAATAGCTGGTCATTGAACCATGGGGATCAAGATCCACCACAAGTGTTCTCTTATTTTTTAGAGACAGCCAGCCCGCCAGTGAAATTGCTGTTGTAGTTTTGCCAACACCACCTTTCTGATTTGCTACAGCCCAAATTTTCACTTATTTTTGTCCCCAATTGAATTCTTGTAACACACAAAAAACGATTAATTCAGAAGATTAATGATATCTGACTAATGCTTAATAAATAACATGCAATAATTAAACCAAGTGTATAATATTTAGAGCAATTTGAGGTGAGTTCATGAACACAAGTTGAAACTGAGAGTTAAATAATTTATTGAATATCAAAGACAGGGTTAAAGCCTTGTGCCGGATCGTTTATCTCAATTTTTTCACCAATCTTCTGAGTTGTCTGGTTCAGGCTCTGGTTCCGCTGCTGCATAATTTGACGCGGATCACCTTGTCCAAGAATAACAAGATTCACACGTCGATTGGCATTGCGGCCATCTTCAGTGGCGTTATCCGCAGTAGGACGATGTTGTCCATAACCTATAGCCAGCATACGTGATGGTGCAATACCTTCTTCTTCAAACAGGTGCACCACACTGGCAGCACGAGAAGAGGATAACTCCCAGTTTGAAGGGAAGAATTTGGTGCTGATCGGCACGTTATCGGTAAAACCTTCCACCTGTATATCATTGGGATAGTCTTTCAATAATGAGGCTATTGCCGATAAAATATCTTCAGCATCTTCAGATAATTTAGCACCGCCGCTGGTAAATAAAATACTGGATTTAATATCAATTTCTAACCAGTAATCTGTTTTTTTTATATTAATCAAATCTTCATTAATAAGCGGCTGCACTGCCTGGGTAATATCTTTAGACAAAGTTTCAAGTTCGGGGTTTTCAGGCGGCGTCAAATTCTCGTCATGTTCTGGAATGGGAATATCAATAAAATCCGGAGATTCAGATAAAGAAGGCTGGTTTTGTAAGGCATTGTCAAATTGAATCGGTGTGGGTGAAGTTGGTCGAGATTGGAACACCTCACTCAGTGTGTCGGATAAAACTCGATATTTACCCTCATTAACCGATGATATGGCATACATAACAACAAAAAAAGCAAACAATAAGGTAATAAAGTCCGCATATGACACTAACCAGCGTTCTAAATTAACATGCTCTTCCGGTTTTTTTTTACGTCTTGACATAGCCTGTTCTGTATTTTCAAATAAAAGTTTCAGCGTGTTTTAAATAAGAGTTTCAACGTGTTTTAAATAAGAGTTTCAACGTGTTTAATCACGTTAAAGCAAACCAGTCTCATCTTCTTCAATACCTTTAGTTTTATCCAGATAACCTTCCAGTTTCCGCTGAATATTCCTCGGATTCTCACCCTCAGCTATTGAGACTAAACCTTCTACAATCATGTCACGATAGGTGGTTTCATTAGTGACCAGAGTTTTTAATTTAGTAGCAATGGGAATGAATAACAGGTTGGCGGCACCTACACCATAAATAGTGGCAACAAAAGCAACAGCAATACCACTACCCAATTTACTGGGGTCAGACAGGTTGCCCATGACATGGATTAATCCCATGACGGCACCAATAATACCAATAGTAGGAGAAAATCCTCCCATGGATTCATAAATCTTACTTGCCAAAGTATCAAAAGATTCTTTAGCATCAATTTCAAGTTCCATAATTGAGCGCATGACTTCCGGCTCACTGCCATCAACTAAAAGTTCAAGACCTTTGCGGGCAAACAGGTCATCTTCTTCTTCAGCAACAATTTCAAGGCCCAGCAGTCCTTCTTTACGAGCAATATTACTCCAGTCAATGATTTGGGCTATTGTCTCTTCTGTATGAAATCGAGGAGGAAAAAAAATCCAGGTAAAGATCCTCAGTCCTCTGAGGAAAATATTGGCTGGTGACTGCAGCATGACAGCACCAAATGTGCCCCCAAGAACAATCAGGGCAGCGGGACCATTTACCAGAGTGCCAAGATGACCGCCATCCAGAAATTGACCAAGCAATATGGAACCAACCCCGAGAATCAGACCAAATATGCTTAGAAAATCTATCATTTATACCTTTCTTTAAAACCGGTCTTTAAACCAGAGTGAAAATTAGAACAGCCAGCAATCAATGGACACGAGACGACATAAGAGTCGGGACATCAAGAATCAATGCAATTTTACCATCACCAGTGATCGTTGCGCCAGCCAAACCATCAGTACCTTGTAGAAATGATCCCAATGGCTTAATTACGACTTCTTCCTGACCAATCAGATGATTCACTACAAAACCTACTTTTTTAGCACCCACATGCACGACAACAACATGTCCTTCACTGGGCAGTTCTTCATGTTCAGAACCTTTCACCAGCCAGCGGGTTAAATAAAACAATGGTAAAGGCCTATCTCTCACCATAATCACCTGCTGCCCATCAACAGTATTTGTTTTGGTTAAATCAAGATGGAAAATTTCATTCACACTCACCAGAGGTAAGGCAAATGCCTGATCTTTTAACTTCACCATCAGCGTAGGCATAATAGCCAGTGTTAAGGGTACTTTAATGGCAATACGGGTACCTTTGCCTTCTTGTGAATCAATATCAATACCACCATTGAGTTGAGCGATGCGGGTTTTAACCACATCCATACCCACACCACGACCGGAAATGTCCGATATTTCATCTTTGGTTGAAAAACCGGGCATAAAAATCAGATTATAGCATTCCTTATCATCCAGACGAGCTGCGGTTTCTTCATCCATTAAACCTTTGTCAACTACTTTTTTGCGTAGGAAATCGGCATTCATCCCCGCGCCATCATCTTCGATGGACAGCATAATGTGATCACCTTCCTGCTCTGCTGCCAAAATAACAGTGCCCTGTGCAGGCTTTCCAGCAGCGATACGTACATCAGGCATTTCAACACCATGATCAACTGAATTTCTTACCAGGTGAACCAGTGGATCAGCCAGTGCTTCAACCAGATTTTTATCCAGATCAGTATCTTCACCAATCAACTCTAATTTAACTTCTTTCTTCATAGTACGAGAAAGATCGCGAACAACTCTGGGGAAACGGCCAAAGACTTTTTTGATCGGCTGCATCCGGGTTTTCATCACAGACATTTGTAAATCAGCAGTCACTACATCCAGACTACTCACCGCTTTGGACATCTCTTCATTGCCGAGAGATTGTTCCAGTGTCACAAGACGGTTACGTACCAGTACCAACTCGCCCACCATATTCATAATATCATCCAGTCGTTTGGTATCGACTCGAACAGTGGCCTCTGCAGGCACCGGTGATGGACCACTGCTCTCCCCTGATTTTTTTGCAGGAGACGGTTTAGGTTTAGGTTTAGGTTTAGGTGCTGCTGGTTTTACAACTTCTGCCTCAACTGATGCAGGTGCCGGCTCAACCTCTGCCGCCGCCGATGATTCAGCTGAAGTTTCAACAGCACTTGCGCCCTCATTACTGACTGATTCTGCACCGCTAACTTTACCAAATTGACCAGAACCATGAAGCTCATCCAGCAAATTTTCAAACTCATCATCCGAGATTTCATCAGCTGATAATTTTTTATCAGCAGTTACTTTCTGTTCGGGTTCTGCAGCGGGCGGATTTTCAGTATTAGAAATCCCCTCTGATTTGAACTGACCTTTACCATGCAGTTGATCCAGTAAATTTTCAAATTCATCTTCTGTAATATCATCTGATCCAGAAGATGAATTTGCCCCTATGTCAAACAAATCATCATCAGATGAAGCAGCTGGTGCGCTCGCACCCGGTTCATCCAGGGCATCAAGTAATTGTTCAAATTCTTCGTCAGTGACATCTTCCTGACTTGCATCGGCAGGCGCACTTGCAACAGGTTCTACAGGCGCAGCATCACCTTTTAAAATACCATCCAGAGCAGCAAGCAAAGCAGGATCAGCATTTTCAGGTTCAGTAGCAGCTCTTAAGCTGTCAAACATTTCATTTAGGGAGTCCAGAACAGGCAGCATAACATCCATAATGGCGGCATCAACCTGTAAATCACCATTACGTAATAAGTTAAAGACATCTTCAGCACGATGACAGAGTTCGACCAAAGGATCTAAAGCCAGGAAACCAGCTCCACCTTTAATGGTATGAAAGCTTCGAAATACAGAATTTAACAGGTCGGTATCATTGGGGCGTTGTTCAAGCTCGACAAGCTCTTCATTTAACGTCTCAATTATTTCTCCTGCTTCGATTAAAAAATCCTGAAGTATTTCATCATCAGCATCAAATGACATATTTATATATCCTCAAAATCCTAAACTTGAAAGCAAATCATCAACTTCATCCTGACCTGCAAGTGTTTCAGCTTCATCAACCAAACCTGGTACAACAGGTCCATCCAGTGAGCTTTTTTGTTTATTTTTCTCAGCCGCTGAAGGCTGCGCCCCAGATAAAGAGTCCGCTGATAAGTCTGATATTGCGTCCTGTCCCATATGTTTGCTGGACAGTTTAATCAGATTAATCAGATCTTCCTCAACATCTTCTACTAATTTGATCACCTTAAAAATGATCTGGCCAGTAAGATCCTGATAACTCTGTGCCATCATCACTTCATTAAGATTGCTCATTAGAGTCTTACTATCATTATTGGCAGTTTCTAAAAAAACTTTAAGAGTTTTACTCAATAGACGAAATTCTTCCGCTTCCATCTGCCTGTGTGTAAAGCGTTCCCAGCTGGATAGCAGTTCAGATGTGCCTGAAGTAATACTCTCACATAGGGGAATAGCATTTTCAATCTGGCTCATAGTGGTATCTGCGGCTTTTTGCGTCATCGTAACCACATAATGGAGACGTTCTTTTGCATCAGCTATTCCTCCCCCTTCTGCCAGCTCGGTAATACGCGAGTCAGTACGAAAGGCTTTGAATGTTTCATGCACATCACGAGTCAATTTCCCCAGTTCCTGGAATAAACTGGTTTCCTTCATAGTAATTAATTCATCTAGAATTGCTTTTACTGCTTCATCATTACCCGACTCAGCATTAACCACCAGCTCTTTTGCCCGCATAATAAAAGCTTCGTCAAGCACTATACCTTCTGCCATATATCTTTACTCAAATTGGATTGTATTTTCTTGTCATTCGTTAGCTAAGCTCAAATTTAGCAGTCATTTTTTAAAGTCTAAAAATTGCTTACAACATTTTAAAGCGTATTCAGCATCAAGTACTGTACACAGATTCACGCACTTTATTTTTAATCCATTGTCAGCCATCAATACGCTCAAATATTTTATCAATTTTTTCTTTGAGTGTTGCTGCTGTAAATGGTTTTACAATATAACCATTGACTCCAGCCTGCGCAGCTTCGATGATCTGTTCTCTTTTTTGTTCAGCAGTCACCATCAAAACAGGCATAGTTGATAACTTTTCATCTGCTCTGACTTTTTTCAGCAGATCAATACCCTGCATACCCGGCATATTCCAGTCAGTCACTAAAAAATCAATTCCACCTGCCTGCAGTATTGGCAATGCAGTAATACCATCATCAGCTTCTACTGTATTTGTGAATCCAAGATCTCTCAGTAGATTTTTTATAATGCGTCGCATTGTAGAAAAATCATCTACGATCAAGATTTTCATATCTTTATTCAAGTCAACCTCCAGGTTATAACAAAAAATAATTCGGTTTATTATAAATTTATTTTAACCCAAATTATTCTCTAAAACTGACAGCCTTACAAATTTTCATGATAATTTGTAACATTTCTCCAAAAAACTAATAATTTACTTTTTACCAGCCGACAAATTTCAACAAACTAACAACTTAAATAGAATTATCGGCACTTTGAAAAGAAACTAAACTTTTTTAAAGATATTTTAAGTAATAAGTTAAATATTTCATTAAATACCTGTAATTTTATGGTAAACAATTCATTTAACTCTTTATACTTAACAAAAGGCTCAATCTATTTGTAGGCAAAAAATTCATTTTTTACCAGTAAAACAGGGCATTATTTTTAAATAAATATTTATTTATTGGCAAAAAAAGGTCCATAGGAAAAGTAACAAAAGGAATGGAAAAATAAAAACTTAAAATTCAATAGCTTATAAAAATAATCTGGGTATTTAAAAAACAATTGAAACCAGCACCGGGTATTCAAAACGTTGCGATTCTAAGGAAAATGTTTGCTGCTATTCTTTGATAATTTGTGCTAAACGAGCCTGCAGACGAATAATAGCCTGTGAGTGGATTTGACTAACACGGGACTCACTGACCCCAAGGACAGCACCAATTTCCCGCAGATTTAATTCTTCATCATAATATAATGCCATCACCAGACGTTCTCGTTCAGGCAGACTGGCAATGGCTGCAGCAACAAGTGACTTAATATCATCTTTTTGAAGCACATCCAAAAGTCCACTCTGCGGATTAGGAATACTATTTATAAGCGATTCCTCGCCGCTACCGATGTCTTCAAAACTCAGTATTTTATGTCCACTGGCATCTTGTAAAATACGATTGTATTCTTCAATGTCCATATCGAGGGCTTCTGCTATTTCAGTACCTCGAGCATCTCTGCCTTTTTCATTTTCAATTTTCCGGACAACTTCTGCAACGCGTCGACTATTACGATGTACTGAGCGTGGAGCCCAGTCATTTTTTCGAACATCATCCAGCATTGCACCACGAACACGAATACTGGCATAGGTTTCAAAGCTGGCACCCTGTGTCGCATCATAGTTATTCGCGGCTTCTAATAAACCAATCATTCCAGCTTGAATCAGATCATCCACTTGAATGTTAGCGGGCATTCTACTTTTTAAATGATAAGCAATCCGTTTAACCATCGGTGCATGTTTCTCAACAGTATCTTGCTTTTCATATTGATGATAAACATCAAGCTTTTTCATTATCAGGCTCATTACCACATCCCCGTGCCTTTACCTTTATTTCTTTTAACTAAGAGTCAACTTTGAGTCAACTTAATTAGAATTAATTAATCGTTCTACAAAAAACTCAAGGTGTCCCCCGGCCCTTTTAGGCATCGGCCACTTATTGATTTTTTGAGCAGCCATACTAAATGCCTGTGCAGAAGGACTTCTTGGATAAGTCTGGCTAACAGCCGTCTGTTTTTTTACAGCTTTTCTCAGGTAAATATCAAAGGGTATGGCCCCTAAAAAATCCAGCGAGACATCTAAAAATCGATCCGTTACTTTTAAAATTTTACCAAACAGATCACGCCCCTCTTTCATATCATGCGCCATATTCGCTAAAATGCGAAAGCGATTAATTCCCTGTTCTTTATTAAGAACTTTAATTAATGCATAAGCATCCGTAATTGATGATGGCTCATCACAGACCACCACAATCACTTCCTGAGATGCCCGGCAAAAACTGACAACACTTTTATCAATACCAGCAGCTGTATCAATAATCAAAACATCCAGCTCATTTTGCAATTCACCAAAGGCATTGATAATGCCGGCATTTTCAGCAGCGCTTAAGCTTGCCATCCTTGATACCCCTGAAGCAGCAGGTATGATCTTGACACCTCCCGGCGCATCTACAATCACTTCTGATAAATCATAATCCCCTGAAAGGACATGAGATATATTTAATTTCGGGTGCAATCCAAGCAGCACATCAATATTGGCTAAGCCCAAATCAGCATCCATAATCATTACTTTTTGACCTGTTGCTGCTAAAGACATGGCAAGATTGACAGAAACATTTGTCTTGCCCACACCACCTTTACCACTACTTACTGCTATCACACGAACTGGGCGGCTCTGGTTTAGGTCATTTTGGGTCATACGTCTTAAACCTTCTGCTTGATCATAAATAAAGGGGCGTGCCGTCTCTTGAAATCCCTTCCTATGAGACAAAGAGTCATGAGACAAAGAGTCTTGAAACAAGGAGTCATAAGACATTGCATGATTAGCCCGCTGCATGGGCCAGACCTCCACCAGAATATGACATTGCTAATTCATCCGTGTTTACAGACACAGGATGTTGTCGAACCATTTCCAATGCCTGCTTCAAAAGATCGGTGGTATTGGCTCGGTGAATATCTTCCGGGACTTTCTGCCCATCACTAATGTAGTTGAGTTGTAACTTATTCTCAATAAGAATTGAAATTATTCCGCCAATTGAGGTTGATTCATCCACTTTTGAGGCAATACAACCATCCAGTTCTTTGGCATTAAGGGTTTTAATGACTTCATCCATCGCTAAAGTCTGGGTTGAGGCAGACAGTACAGCCAGAA
>JAPVVU010000107.1 GCA_028571885.1 Gammaproteobacteria bacterium
ATTTTGTATGGATTGATTAAGTGGTTTAATTTGCGGGTTGAGTATTAATTGTCCTGAAATTTTCTTTTTTGAGTTTGAGTTTGAGTTTGAGGTTAGGTTAGAACGTGGCTTAATTACAACGGGGCCGGTCAAAAAACGTTCTGTCAAATAGCGCTCAACAGGCCTGATATCGGCTTCATAGTGTCGGATTTCTAATTGCTGCAATAATTCTCTTGCCTGATACGAAGCCTGTTGTGAATTAAAATACACGCCTGCGACAGGCTTGTGCTCAAAATCTTTTAATCGCAAAGGCTTAATAGTTGTTTCTGAAAAAGCTGAAAGTGCTTTTGAAACAGCATGTGAGTCTTCCTGGCGGATAAAGAAAATTGCCTGCTGATTTTCTATGAACACATGAATGGGCCCGGAATCACTTGTAAACCAGAAATCCAGGACAATGCCTTTTGCGGTATCACGCCATTGACGGGTTAAGAGAAAAGCATTGATTGATGAATCTGAATCAGGCATGCTTCTTTTGCCCAGATAAGTTTTTATCGGGTAAATTATAATGGGGTAAAAAGTGCAGTATCTGTTTTTTTACCAGAGTAAATAATTGTTCAAATTCTTCGGTGCGATTTGACTGGATACGCCAGGCAAAACCGATTTCACGGTAGTCATGATTGGTGTCGGACAGAGGGCTGATTTCGATATCTGTATTCTCTAAAATACCTGACGTGATGGCCATTTCCGGTAAAAAAGTTACCCCCAGATCATTGTTCACCATTTGTACTAACGTGTGTAAACTGCTGGCAGAAAATGAGTTGATTTTTTCTGTACGTTTTAAATGACATGCTGATAGTGCATGCTCCCTCAGACAGTGACCATCTTCCAATAAGAGAAGACTATTATCGGCTAAATTTGAGTAATCAGGGGCCAGTGATTCTGTTTTAACTTCTGTGTTGAGTTGTGAGTCCTTATGTTGAGCAAAATAAAAGTGATCGTCATAAAAACTTTTCATCACTACACCCGTTGACGGGTAAGGCAAAGCCAATAACACCAGATCGAGTTCACCTTCATTGAGCTGCCTCAGTACCACATCACTTTGCGCTTCTCGTACAAAGACTTTGAGTTCAGGAAATCCCTGTTTAATCATCATGAGTATTTGCGGGATCAGAAACGGAGCAATGGTAGGTATTACACCGAGTTTTAAGGTACCGCCAAAGGGCCTGGAAAAAGACTGAGCCTGCTCTGTTAATTCTTCAACGCCTAACATAATCTGTTGAGCCTGCTGAACGACTTTTTCAGCCAGTGGAGTAAAGAGAATTTTCTTATTATTTCTCTCAATTAAGCGTACACCCAATAAACCTTCTAAAGCTGCAATGCCGCTGCTCAGCGTGGACTGGCTGACAAAGCAGGCCTTGGCAGCCTCTCCAAAATGTTGATATTTATGAACATTAATTAAATAATGAAGATGTTTCAGGCTGGGTAATCTCATATCAAACTCCTTTTGAAATCCTGTTTGAAGCACAGGCATACTTATTTACAGATAGTATAATCGCTTTTATCTATCATAACATTATAATTAATCTGTTTTATAAAAAAATATCAATTTTATTAAACCGCCTCCATTATACCTGGGTACTTAAGAGAGAAAATTGTATTTTTTAAATAAATCGTGTGTATTACGGTGTATAACAATTGTCTTTTATAGGGAAATCATGGAATACTTTGTGTCAGGTACCCTAAACAAATGGTCGTTTACATCATAGGAAATTATAAAATGGAGCAAACAAAGAAACGACAATGCAATGCTTATACTATTGTATGTTTATTTTTTGCTATGAATAACTCATGTCAAAACTATTTATTCAATTCGGCCCGAATATTCACATGCCCCCGGGTGATTTGTTTTGTTTTATTAGCGATATTTCTTGTTCCTTTGAGTCATGCAGGCACTAAGTTTGTTATTGAAACAGAGCAACCGGAAGATTTTTTTGTCGTTAGCTGTACATGGTCTAGTGATTTTCTGGTTTTGCACGGAGGCCGTAAAAAGACTAAGGAAAAAATTTTTATCACTTCAAGCGGTAAAGAAATTGATTGTGGTTGGAGTTTATTTGGCAAAGGTCCATCAATTGACGTTATGCATCCCTTATATGTAAGTGTTGATGCCTGTGCGTATGGCCCGGAATGCAATAGCAAATATTCAAGCTATACTAACGGTAAAATTATTGTTAAACCTGTTCCTATCGAACAATTCCTCTCTGCAGCAAAAACAAAATATAAAAACGAAGAGTTATATAATTATATTAGAGGATTTTGTGCCGCTCATTTTGGTGATTATTATTTTAAGAAATACAATAGTGTCAGTCGTATTGATATATACCGATTCAAAAAAGCCTATAGTGACAGACTAAAACAATTTTGGAAGCGAGCAGCAACTATTGGTCATTTTCCAAAAGTTTCTTCCAATGCCGATAGCGCGATCCATGCTTATTTTTTAAAATCGAATGCACGTTTTAAGCGATAATATCCTTAAATGCAGTCTCTGAATGGTGGATCTTTGATAAGACTATTATTTGACAACACCATAGAACAGGGCGAATTACTTAGAACGATGCAGCAAACTGCCAGACATATATCTAAGACGTGTTGTGCCGCCCACTTCCTTGCGTACCACCCAGGCGATGTGAAGGTTGCCGTCAGCATCAAATGTGATAGAGGGATGGGTCTCTTCTCCTATTCCAGAAGCTCCTGGAACAGGCATATCTTCACTCCATTCACCGTTTTCAAACCAGCTGTAAAATATATCTGAACTGTCCTCGCGTTCATCACTCCAGGCGACCACGAGACGGCCATTTAAATGGCCGGCAACAGTCGTATGCCATTGACGTGCAACGCCGCCAAACTCATCCTGTACTGAGCTATTAGCTTCCCACAGACCTATTTTGTCGTATACTGACGCGTAAATATCATAACCGTCACGGAAATTCCGTTTGTCAGCCCAGGCCGCCAGAAAATCTGATTTTCCATATTGTCCCAGCGCAACCCTTGAGACGCCATGTCCTTTTCCATAGGGCAATTTGCGTTCTCCGCGTCGTTTACTGATACGCAGCGGCGCAGAAAACTGACAAAATTCACCGGATTGACTGAGAGAACCCATAATAATGGTATGACCCATACGCCGATCTTCCCAGGCGATCATTATCTGTTTATCTGTAACAACAGCTGTGGGATACAACTGGTCATCCTTAACGGGGGCTGGATCAACAATGCAGTCTGTCAGCAGGCTCAGATTTTCCTCAGGATCAATTTTAAGTTGTATGAGTCTGATATGACTATAGCGTCCTGTGCGTTCAGAAAAGGTCACAAAAAGTTGATCGCCACGGGCAGTCAATCCTGATTGCATTGCCTCTTTGGACGGTAGTTGTATTATCGTGGCAAGCTTTGGTGATTTTAACTGTTGAGCATTGATGACACGAATAAATACTTTGCCGTCTTCCTCCCAGCTTACAGCAAAACGATTACCCGTCAGTGCCGCAATACCGGGTTCGTAAGCCTCACCACTGCCGCTTATTTTCAGCTCAGTTGAGAAATCCGTTTCATTTTTGTTTTTCAGGGACAGGTAAACACTGGGGTTTCCATTGCGATTATCTTCCCAGACAATGGCAACAGTCCGGGAAGATACTGCTATGTTTCGACGACCGGCCGATTCAAGATGGTGATAGACTTTGTCTGCATAGCCGTCAGTCACATCGACGGGAGTGCCGAACGACCAAAACTGAGCGTATGTGGTTGCCGGTAAAAATAAACAGAAGAAAAAAACAGGATGCATATTTTTCACTATAAGGCAGCCTGGGATAAGATCGCCTGAACTTTTTTGTCTGCTTCGAGTAAAGTCTCTATGCTCTGCACGCCGACAATTTGATGTATACGTGTGCCTTCTGTAGTAATAAATGTAAAAACAGGACTAACAAAAGCCTTATATCGAGTGCCCAGTTCACGTTCAGTAATTCGTTCCCCACTGGGTAGACGTAATCTCTTGCCGCTTTCTGAATCAACATAGGCCAATATATAGTGACTGGTATATATTTGTTTCACCTCAGATGAGGAGAAAGCTTCTTTGTTCGTTTTTTCACAATAACCGCAGCCATATCGACCAAAATAGACAAAGACTGGTTTAGCCGTTTCCTGAGCTTGCTGCATTGCCTGGTCAAAAGAGTTAAAAGGATAACCCTCAGGCTCATCAGAAAAGGATAGATTACTGAAAAATAACAGCAATAAAAAAAAGGTAAATTGTTTCTTCATTTTTGTCTCTTTATTTATAGTCTAAATATCTGTTCCTCCAAAAGTAGGCCCCATGAGGGGAAACAGTGAACATCAGAACCTGGCGTTTATTATTGTGCTCGGACTGCGTCAAATCGCCCAATAATAAACGCCAGGTTCTGATGCGGAGCATTAAATAATGAATGCTCAGTATTTCCCCTCATGGGGCCTACTTTTGGTGGAACACTTATTGAGCTTGAACAATATGGTTTCAGTCCAGAATGATACTCGATTCAGCCTTACAGGTTACCCTCATAGCTAAAGCATACCAGAGCTAAAGCATATCATAGATTATTCCACCTTCATTGTTCAAATGCATGATGCTTTTCAAGAGACCGTGTTGAGATTGCAGAAATCAGCATAGAGAACACAACTGCGCTTAAAAACAGATAAAGCCCATAATGAATCTGCATTTCGGCCATTTGATCTAATTTGATACTTACCACCAATAAAGCGACCACAAAGACATCCAGCATTGACCATTTGCCTAAGTGATGTATCAATTTCAATAGTCGCTGCACTGTTTCACCCGCGGGTGAATTCCAGATATAGAGCATAAGGGACAGTTTGAATAGAGGAAATAATATACTGAAAATAAAAATTATCAGAAAAAGAAGTATATGCCCTTTTTCTACCAAACTGATGAGTGCTGATACCAGAGACACCGTATTAGAAAAAAAATAAAACGTTTCTAAAGTGAACAGTGGCGCGAATAAACTGCTGACAAACAATACCAAAGTCAGCAGACTGGCTATATTGATCAGTCTTCGAGTCAGCGGATATCTTTGTGCAAAATTTGTTATAGAAGATTGTTGGCTGTCGGACATGATCTCTAATCGTTCATCAGTTGTCGTATTTTCGGAAGCAGATCACTCACAATCATACCATTTTTACCTTCCAGTGCGGCAAGATCACCTGCTTTGGCATGAAGACAAACGCCCAGTTGTGTCGCATCAGGTGTAGAGAGTTTTTGTGCAAGCAGAGCGCCTATTATCCCCGTTAGACAGTCCCCCATGCCGGCACTTGCCATGCCTTCGTTACCATAGGGGCAAATAGATATTTCATCGTCTAAATTCACCAGGGTACCTGCACCTTTTAAGATAAAAGTACCATAATATTTTTGTCTGAGATTTTTGATCATTTCAAAACGATCGGAGTCAACAGAAGGGCTTTCAGACAGATGTTTGAGTAAGCGTGCAGCCTCACCAAAATGCGGTGTGTAAATTATGTCAGGATTTTGAATGACCAGATTATGCTGAGCCATAATATTTAAAGCATCGGCATCAATAACACAGGTAATTTTTTTACTATCCGAAGCAGTCTGCCGCTTAAGTAATTTTATGATTTTATCCAGTAGCTCCATACCCCACTGATTTGTACCAAGTCCTGGCCCAATAGCAATGGCGGTGGCTTTTTTTAATAAGGGCTCCAGGTCCTGAGCTGTTTCAACACCGTGTACCATTAATTCAGGGCGGGCACTGTTAACGGCAATAATGTTTTCTTTGCGAGTGGCAATGCTGACCAGTCCGGCGCCTGTTCTAAGAGCGGCTTCACCGGCAATACGACAGGCACCAGACATACCGTAATCACCACCAATAATCAGCAGATGTCCATTATCACCTTTATGACTGGTCTGGCTGCGGCAGGGTAGTTTACTGGCAACGTTATTCCATTCCATTAAGGTGGCGCTGTGTTCAATTTGATTATAAAGTGTATCGGCAACACCCAGAGAAGCAAAATGTATTTCGCCGCAATGGTGCCGGGCCTGGGCAGTATACATACCCATTTTTTGACCAATAAACGTCATCGTGTGCTCTGCATGTATTGCAATGCCATGAGTTGCACCTGTATTGGCATTTAAACCAGAGGGAATATCAACGGCTAAAACAGGTTTAGGACTGGCATTAATCATTGCAACAGCATCATACCATTCATCTTCCAGTGCTCTATTCAATCCAGTGCCGATTAAGGCATCAACAATCAAATCTGTAGCAGGAAAATGTGCTTCATCCATTGATTCAATGATGCCGCCGCATTCGAGCCAGTCCTGATAGCCCTGATGAGCATCACCCGACAGTTTTTCAGGATCAATAATAGAGATCAGATGAACTCTTAATTGTGGTTCTTTTTCCTGCAGTTTTGCCAGTCGGGCCAGAACATATCCATCCCCGGCATTGTTTCCAGCACCGCAGACAATTGTAATATGACTGATTTTAGAATAATTGCGATTGATAAAATCCAGCAAAGCCTGTGCTGCACGCTCCATTAATTCATAACTGCTGTCAACAAGCCCCTGTTCCACCATGAGGTAGTCAATATTACGCACAGCTTCACTGGAATAGCAATAATGAACGTAACCGTAGCGGTCATCAGTCTGAGCGGATTCTAAATGCGATTTATGACAATTCTTTTTGTCGTCTTGCTTATAAGAAGATTGCTTGTAATTCATTGAGATACTGAAGCCCCCGTTCGGTTGGTTTGATGTGGTGCAGATGCCACTCAATTAATCCCAGTTCAACAGCCTGTTTTAGTCCTGCCTCAATTTGAGTAATAGGAAGGCCGGTCTGCCGGTAAAATAATTCACTGTCAAAACCGCCGGTTAAACGACTGGCGTTAAGCATAAACTCAAAACCTATATCATGGCGGGAAAGTTGTTGTTCTCCTCCAATCATAGCGGATAAAGAGCCTTGAGCCAATAACGAGCCTTCAGCTAATACAGAGCCTTCAGCTGATAAAGAGCCTTCAGCCGATAAAAAGCCGTTCATATAGCTTTGAGGGTGCTTTACTTTCCAGCGACGAGTAATTGTTTGTCGTGCGGCATCACTTATTTTTCCATGTGCCCCTGCGCCAATCCCCAGGTAATCACCAAATTGCCAATAGTTTAAATTATGTGCGCATTGTTTATCTGCCCTGGCATAAGCTGATACTTCATAATGGTGAAAACCAGCATCTGCTAACAAATGCTGACACTGGCTCTGCATCTCATAGCTAAGATCATCATCGGGCAAGCTGGGAGGCTGACTGGCAAACAGAGTATTAGGCTCCAGTGTTAATTGATAATGTGAAAGATGCGTGGTTTCAAAAGCAATGGCCTGTTGTATATCATCAATAGCACTTTTTAGAGTTTGCCCGGGCAGTGCATACATTAAATCCAGATTGATATTATCAAATCCAGCCTGCTGCGCACGTTCAATTGCCTGCCGAGCTTGCTGGCCGTTATGAATACGGCCGATTTTTTCTAATAGCTGATCATCAAAACTCTGGATACCCATTGAAAGTCGATTGATTCCGGCGCTGCGAAATTCGGCAAATTTTATTTGATCCACAGTACCTGGATTTGCTTCCATGGTGATTTCTGCCATAGGAGACACTTTAAGACGAGCATGAATCTGGCTTAATAAGTGCTGCATTGCTTCAGGCTGGATTAAACTGGGGGTTCCGCCGCCAATAAATATGCTTTGTATGGTTCTGCCCCAGATATCGGGTAATTCCTGCTCCAGATCGTTGATCAGTGCTGTGACATATTGCTCATCACGCTGCTGGTCATTCCTTTGGTTACTGCTGCAGGGAACGGCGTGAGAATTAAAGTCGCAGTAAGGACATTTTTGGGCGCACCACGGGTAGTGAATATAGAGTGATAATGGCGGTAGTGTGGTAAAGTTTAACATCAGTTTATTCTACTATATTTTTTATGAAATAGTTTTCCACAGAATAATTTTTCACATAAGAGCCCTGTTTTCAGCAATCTGGAAAATGATGAAAAAGATCATTCACATTGATATGGATGCTTTCTTTGCCTCGGTTGAGCAACGGGATAATCCGGCTTTGCGCAATAGACCCGTTGTGGTCGGCGGTGATCCCAACAGCAGAGGTGTGGTGGCGGCTGCCAGTTATGAAGCAAGACAGTTTGGTATTCATTCTGCAATGCCCTGCTCACAGGCATATCGAAAATGTCCTCAGGCAGCTTTTGTGAAACCAAGATTTGAAGCATATCGTGAAGTATCACAGCAGATCCATGCTATTTTTGTACAATACAGTGATTTAATTGAACCATTATCATTAGATGAAGCCTATCTGGATGTGACCGAAAATAAGCTCAACAACCCTTCTGCTACTCGTATTGCTCAGGCTATTCGCCGGAAAATTAAACAAACAACAGGCTTAACAGCTTCAGCGGGTGTGTCTTATAATAAATTTATTGCCAAAATAGCATCAGATATTAATAAACCCGACGGTATAAAAGTTGTGCTTCCCGAAGATGGTGAAGCCTTTGTTGCCAAACTGTCTATTGGTCAGTTTTACGGGATTGGTCAGGCAACAGAGAAAAAAATGAGGGCCATGGATATCGAAAATGGTGCACAATTGAAACAGAAATCATTAGATTTTCTAGTGCAGAATTTTGGCAAGGCGGGCGCCTTTTATTATCAGATTGCCCGCGGCATTGACAAACGGGAGGTCAACAGCACTCGAATTAGAAAATCATTAGGCAGTGAAACGACTTTCTCAGTTGATATTTTAAATCGTGAGGAATTATTAAAATACTTGTCACATCTTGTTAAAGAAGTAAGTGAGGACTTACTAAAAAAGAAAATAAAAGGTAAAACCATTACCCTGAAAGTCAAATTTGACGATTTTGTTCAAGTGACTCGGAGCAAGACAGTTGAGCGCAGAATAAATGACTATGATAGCATCTATTCACTGTGTAAAATGTTACTCTCCAGGACTGAAGCAGGTCAGAGAAAAGTCAGACTATTAGGGGTGAGTCTCTCATCCTTTGCTGAAAAAAGTGCAATGCAGCAGCTGGAATTGGATTTATCGCACAATATAAAAGCTTAAGAGCAGATATATACCCATGATACTTGAAAATGCAGACTTCGTTATTTTAACTTAAAGCCTCAATCATGTAGTGCTTATACACTCAATCGGCTCTAAGTCAAAATGCCTCGCTGCATTTCCAAGTATCA
>JAPVVU010000108.1 GCA_028571885.1 Gammaproteobacteria bacterium
GTCAGTAAAAAAAATTGCTGTCAATGAGGTGCTGGAAGTTGGCTTGTTGAATGACAGGCGAGGGCAGGCCAGAGTACTTTCTATCGATAAATACCAGGTCGAGTTAGAAGTGCAGTTGGATAGCGGACCTGTTGTGCCTGGTGCTTATTGGCAAACGCAGGTTCACTTGATCCTGGCTTTGCCAAGACCGAAAATGCTTAAACGTATCTTGCAGACGATTAGCGCTATGGGAGTCAAACAACTGAGCCTGATTCATTCAGCCAAAGTGGAAAAGAGTTATTGGCAAAGTCCCTGGCTTGAAAAAGAAAAAATACAACAACACCTGGTTTTAGGATTAGAGCAGGCCAAAGATACTTATCTGCCGGAAGTTAAGTGTTACCACCGCTTCAAGCCTTTTATTGAAGATGTAGTGCCGGAGTTAATTTCTGGCAGCAGGGCTATAGTTGCTCACCCTGGCCGGGGAGAATTGTGTTTTAGGGAAGCTCCCGGAGAAAATTTTAATGACAGTAAACAAGCGATTAGCCTGGCAATTGGGCCAGAAGGTGGTTTTACTGATTATGAAATTGAACGCTTTGAACAGGCTGGTTTCCAGACATGTCATTTAGGTGAACGAATTCTCAGAGTAGAAAATGCGATTCCGGTATTATTGGGCAGGTTGATCTAAAACGAACTCAATTATTTAATCTATCCACTTATTTTTCACGCAGAGCATACAGCACATTATGTACGAAATAAAATCAATCATTATTCAATTATCACAATGGCTATACCCCTGGCTGGGGGAAATTTCCATGGCAATTATGGCGACTCTGCTGGTGATTTATGGTGAAATTCTTAATCGTATGCTTAAACGGCAGATCAGCGGCCTGCATTTTATCATTAGAACACTGCTTTTTATTTTCTTGTGCGCCTTTGGTTATGGTGCTTTGTTGATCTATGTTACCCCTCTGCTGGCGCAGCTGCTGGCTTCAGTGGGTATGATTTATTTAGGGCCATTGGTCCTGGCCGTTTTTATTACTCTGGGAAGCATCGCAGAGAAAAAGAACCGGATTTAGTTTGTGTGCTGAGCTAATCGTTTATCGGCATTATTTCCTTAAAGGAGTGAATGGCCTGAAAAGCGCCGACATTTTTTAAGCCTGCCTGACTATCAGGCTTATAGATTGCCAGTAAGTGCTTGATACCATATTCTTTTGCCGAATTGAGTGCCGCAAGATTATCATCGATCAGTATGGTTCTTTGCGGGTCATAATTCTCTAAAGTCTTAAGCTTAGCCCAGAAACTGTACTCTTCTTTGGGAATACCCAGTTGATGTGCGCTGATCACATGATCTAATAAACCGGACAATGGCGTATTTTTCATTTTTAGATCAAGGCTTTTTTGGTGTGCATTGGTCACAAGCACACGACGTTTCCCTGCTTTTGCCAGATTTTCCAGAAACTCAATAACAAATGGATGCACCTGGATCAGATGCTGCACCTCTTCTTTGAGCAGCGCAATATCCAGATCAAGCTCTTTGCTCCAATGATCAATACAGTACCAGTTAATAGTGCCTTCGATGGATTTAAACAGAGGGATTAGTTTATCAAGCGCTGCCTGTCTGGACAGCCCGTGCTTTTCGGCATAACGTTGGGGCACATGTTCGAGCCAGAAATGATTATCAAAATGAAGATCCAGCAGGGTGCCATCCATATCAAGAAAAACGCTGTCTATTTTATTCCAGTCCAACAAAATCTTGCCTTCTATTTATGATTCAAGAAAACTGCTATTATAACAACTTTAAAATTTTAGGGCTGTTGTGTGTCAAACAAACTATTAAAAATACCGATTATCACCGCTTGCAAAGTTGTTGCTCAAAGCCGGTTATTTCGTATTGAACAACTGGATATTACCTTTAGTAATGGTGAAGAAGTTGTCTATGAACGCCTGAAAGGTTCAAGTCGAGGTGGTGTTCTGGTGGTGGCACTACTGGATGATGAGACCTTTTTAATGGTCAGAGAATATGGTGTTGGCGTTGAAAGTTATGAGCTTATGTTTCCCAAAGGCCGGATTGAAAATGATGAGCCCATTGAAGAAGCTGCCAACAGGGAGCTTCAGGAAGAGGTGGGCTTTGCAGCCAGAAAGCTCACCCTGGTGAAATCCATGACTTTAGCGCCGGGTTATATGGGACACTTAACACATGTTGTATTGGCAGAAGATTTGTATCCTGCTACACTGGATGGCGACGAACCTGAGCCGCTGGAAGTGGTCTCCTGGAAGCTGGATAATATTAATGAGCTATCAATGCGCAGCGATGTGACAGAAGCAAGAACGATTGCCGCCGCCTATATCGTCAAATCGTTACTTGATAAACGCGGTTAAACTCCATTCGTTAAAATAATCAGCAGACCATAAGGTTTTTCATGTATTCAACGGATACCGGTTCAGATTCAGAGCAAGAATTACCAGATTCTGTGAAAGCAGAGTTGCGCAGAGTCTTACCCGCAGTTATAGAGCTGGTGCGTCTGGCTGGTGAGAAGATCATGGAGATCTATGAGACTGACTTCCATATTGAAAATAAGAAAGATAACACCCCCGTCACCAATGCTGATTTTGCGGCGAATGATCTCATTGTAAAAACCCTCACTGAACTGACACCCCATATTCCAATCTTATCGGAAGAATCGGATGAAATTCCCTATAAAGAGCGCTGTGACTGGGAAACTTACTGGCTTGTTGATCCTCTGGACGGCACACGGGCATTCATAGAAAAAACGGGTGAATTCAGTGTTAATATTGCCCTGATTTACCGTCACCGTCCAGTGGTAGGGGTTATTTACAGCCCGGTTCAAAAATGTACTTTTTTTGCCTGTAAAGGAAATGGTGCCTTTCGTTTAAATGACCTGGATGAGTGTCGAAGTATACAGGTTTGTGCACAATATCCTGTAGACAAGTCAAGAAAAATAATCGTTGCCGGCACACGCTCCTCCCGTTGTGCTGCATTGCAGATATTTTTGGACAATCTGACTGCTGAGTTTGATGCTTATGAAATGATATTTATGGGCAGTTCATTAAAATCCTGTATGATTGCCGAAGGTGAGGCTGATGTCTATGCGCGACTGGGGCCGACGTCTGAATGGGATACCGCTGCGGCACAATGCATTGTAGAAGAAGCGGGCGGCTTGTTTACTGATACTCAAATGCAGTCACTGACCTATAACACCAAAGAATCACTGCTCAATCCCGATTTCTTTGTTTTTGGTGATAAATCAATACGCTGGAACCTGTTTCTGGCGCCTGTTTCTGGCACCAGAGGCTAAAGTAAGCAGCGAATTAAAATTCAATATCCGTAAATACCTCATCGCCGGCACTGCCGTCACTCATGCGGATTTTCAGTTGTAAGTTGTTGTAAGAGTCGGCATATTCCAACGCGGTTTGTACATCAATCGTGCCCGATTTATACATTTTGTACAGTACATCATCAAAAGTTGCCATACCATATTTGGAACCCTGCTCCATCGCTTCGGGTAATTTTTCCAACTTGTTCTGTTGTAAAATTTCAGTCACGTAGGGAGTATTGATCAGGATCTCCACGGCAGGATATAAATTACCATCCTTACCGGGAATTAAGCGTTGAGAAATAATCGCCCTGAGATTACGAGATAGATCTTCAGACAATTGGCGATGCACATTTTTTGGGAAAAAGTTAAAAATTCGATCAAGAGACTGAATGGCATTACTGGCGTGCAGTGTCGTTAAACACAGATGACCTGTATCAGCATAGGCCATGGCATGCTCCATTGTTTCGTTGTCACGCACCTCACCAATTAAGATAACATCAGGCGCTTCACGCATGGCATTTTTTAAGGCATTGGAATAATTGAGGGTATCCAGACCAACTTCACGCTGATTAACAATAGCCTTCTTATGAGTATGAATAAATTCAACGGGATCTTCAATGGTAAGAATATGGCCGCCAATATTGGTATTGCGATGCCCAATCATGGCTGCCAATGTGGTTGATTTACCCGAGCCCGTGGCACCAACCACGATGATAAGTCCATTTTTATACGCCACCAGCTCATTCAATGTGGCGGGTAAATTCATCTGTTCAACTTTAGGGATATCGGTTTTAATATGCCGAATAACCAGGGCAATATCACCCCGTTGACGAAAAGCATTGGCACGAAAACGGCCGACATCCTGTACAGAAATGGCAAAATTTAATTCCAGATTATCATGAAATTCCTGTAATTGTTCTTCATCAACCAGTTTTGATAAAATGGCTTCTATCTGAGATGAAGTCAGCAGCTGTTTACTCACAGGACGTATTTTCCCCATCACTTTCAATGAAACAGAGGCATGTGTGCTGAAGAAAATATCAGAGGCCTCTTCGTCAACCATTAATTGCAGAAATTTGGTGATATCCATAGTTTGCCTTCAAAATAAGGTTGTTTATTAATTATTTATAGAAACTATTATAGCAATGAAGAGCAATAAATATAGGTGAGATGGCGATCGTTGGGAAAAGATGTGAAGCAGTTAATGCTTATAAACAGACATTATAGATTTCAATTCCTGGAGAACGATGTTACGTTCATCCAGTGTCAGGCCTTCAATGGCGCTGATGGGCTGATTATTTTCCATGGCAATAATAGTGGCATTGACTACGTCACAACCACTTTGACATAAAATTTCAAGGTATTCTGTTAATTTTTGATGGTCCATAAACGCTGCTTTTTTGTAATCTGGTCATTTATTATACAACATCACTCCGGACGAATGAAGCCTGAGTTTTATTCACTCATTATGAATAAAATCTCAATTTAATAAGAACCATACGACAACATCTTCTGTTATTATTAGGAATTCATTAAGTGATTTAAGCAAGTGAGGTTGTTATGAAACGCATTGAACAATTACAAAACCTGTCACGAGAACATCATCAGTCATTGATTTTGTCGCAAAAAATGATAAAAATCAGTCAGGCTAATGATGCCGAAGCTATTGCTGAGCTTTGTAAAGAAATCATTCATGACTACCCTGAAGTGTGGAAAATTCATTTTAAAATTGAAGAAGACAGTATTTTTCAAATATTTTTTGATCAAGAGCGTGCAGACTTAAGTGAAGCAAAGCAATACACTGAAATTTTAAATCTTTGCCATATTCTAAAGCAGGAACATCAAACGATGAATGGTTATTATGAGCGGATGAAAAAAGGGGATTATAGTATTCTTGGCGAGTTTGGTTCATTGCTCAAAGAACACACCCGAACGGAAGAAAGACAATTATTTCCCCTGTTGGAAGATGTCTTGAACTCAGAAGAACTTAATAATATTTATCAGGTGAGTCAGGACTATCGGAAAACAGACTAAATAAGTGTTTATTTTGTTGTGATGCTTTTTTTACGTATTCAATTGCAGTCGAGTAATAAAGTATCATATTGAGTACTGTACACAATGTGATGCTACTTACTTAACCATGGACTCTGTATTATGCGAATTGAATGTTTTATCAGCTATGAAAAAGATGACCGGGACATAGCAGTCCAAATTATTGAAAGACTTCAAAGTGAAAGCATTGAACCCTGGTGGGATGAAAAATTATCGCTGGTCAGTGATGAACTGACAGATGACATCAAAGATGCAATCCTCAATGCTCAATGTTTATTAGTGATTTGGACAGAAAACAGTGTTCATTCATCATGGCTGAAAGAGGAGAGTTTAATTCTACAGGGTGATGAGTCTGATAGTCATAAAATCGTTGCCCTTGCCATCAATGAAGCATTGATACCTTCACCCTTCAACCACAGTCAATTACTCAAGGTGAAAATAAAAAATAATCGCATTATTGATGACAATGAATTAATAAAAATAACAGAAGCCATAAAGTCAAAAATAGGTATCATTGGCAAGAATGAGCATATTATATGTCCCCGTATTCTAGGTGAGAGTTGGGGATGTCACGACCTTGCTATTGAAGGCCCTGTACCGGGCTCTGATTTATTATTATCCTTTCGTCCATGCGGCGAAAGTGGTACTTTTTTACTGATGCATTTTGACAGCACTGATGGTTGGGTCATCGACAGTTTGCCTGGTGCCAGAAGCAGACATCGCCTTCTGGTCGATAAAAAAGAGAGTGACTATACTGATAATGATCAAACCTATTTAAAAATTAAAAATGATGTCTATTTTATACGTGATCCGATACGGCCATACAGTATTCAAATAGGCGTTATACGGTCAATGAAGCCCAATGCTAAACCCGGCATTATTGAAGGGAATATGACTGAAGCTGAGTTGATTGATCTACCAACACACTTATTTTGGTTAAGCCTGACCCTGGCTGAAATATTACAACATGAAGAAACATTAAAATATCTCTGGCAAGAGTCACAAAAGCATAAACAAAGCTGGGGGCAGGAAAAATATAAACAGGTGCGAAATGCTATCTCAAAAAATCCCTTCTCATCAATGAGTTTACAGCAGAGCAGCTGTCGATTTTGTGATAAGCAATTTAAGGATAAAAGGCAGCTGAGTAAAAAATACGGGGCCACATTAATTGCCAATGATTTTCCCTTTGGACCGTACTTTCATTATATTGCCATCGTGGATGAGCCTGTTCACTCCTGGGAACATCTCAGCTACAAACAAGTATTGGGCCTGAATAAAATTACCCATGACTATCTGCAAATAGAAGAAAACAGGTTTGCTGCTGCGGGTATTCAATACGGTTTCAATTCTACAGTCAGGCATCTTGTACTAGGTGCTCGAACACATTCATCTGCCGGAGCCAGTATTCCTCATATTCATAAACAAGTTTGGGGAATGGCTCCGCGTACTTCTAATTTGGCAGAACAGCTTATCTCTGTCTGTGAGGCCTATGCTAATATTAATATAGACTACCAGGCGTGTTATTTGAGGGCATTAAAAGACGCTGATTATGTGCTTTGGGAAGATGATTATATTGCCTTATATGTACCCTATGGGCAATGTTCACTGCACGAACTTCAGTCTATGGTTAAACGTCCCTGTGCGACCTATGTGGATTTTAATCAAGATGAAATAGAATCTCTGTCTAAGGCTGAATTCATCGTTTTACAGCTCTACAAAGTATTAGAAATAAGTAGTTTTAATAATATTTTGATCAGCAAACTTTTTAATGACAGCAGAGCACCAAACTTTCGAGTAATACAATCATTTGTGACCAGAGAGGTTGATCTGGCCGTTTCTGAACTCAGTATGCTTTACGTGGTGGATCAACACCCACGAGATTCACGAAATGAATTAGTTTCAGCCTTTAATCAGATAAAAAATAAAATAAAAGCAGAATTTACACTGTAAACAACTCGGTTAATAATTCTTCCAGCACTTCATAAGAAAAATATTTTTTGCCCAATGCAAAATTGTATTCACCAATTTCTTTACATAATTTTTTATTATGAATAATAGTATCAATTTCTGACACTGCCTCATCGGTTAATTTGTCATTTTCAATCATAACGGTTCTAAAACCCTTACTACCAATGTCTGGCCAATAGACGGGTTTATAATTATTGACAAAAATAGGACGTTTAGCCAGTGCTGATTCAACAAAGGCATTGCCAAAACCTTCGTAATGACTAAAAAAAGTACAGGCTGTTGCATGTGCATAAGCATCAGAAAGAGAATAGACAGGCTTGCCTCCATGGTTTTTAGAGCGTTGATGTGAGATACAATGTTTAGCAAAGACCACACTATCCTGTAAATTATGTTTATGAATTTTGTTCAGCAATTTTTTGTAATAGCCTAAACGCTCATCATCTGCCCAGGTACCGCTGATCACCAGTTTTACATTAGGGTCTCCCAGACGATGTACCAGATCAAGTGCCGTTAAAATACCTTTTCTTTTTACAATCCGGGTCATTTGAAATAAGGGGATGACATTTTTATGCAAGCCCAGGCGCTTTAACAAAAATTTATTGTAATTATCTTTTTTTGCATAGGGGGCTGAAAAGTCCATAACATTAGGAACCACCAGTGATTCCAGACCGAATTTTTCTTTCAAATATCGTTGGCTGAATTCATTAATAACCGCATGTTTTACCTGTTTGTTTTTGGGTGGAAAGGTATCATGCATAATATCCATGACTTCTTTATGCGGCGACTGATAGCGTTTATCCCTTTCCCAGGAAAAATCATGATCGTGGGTAACAACATGCAGGGCACCATAATCAATGATGTTTTTAATCGCCATACCCATGGAAAGATGACAGGGCAGGGCTAAAGCATTCTCTACGAGTAAGCTTTCTATTTTATTTTTAACCACCCATTTAAATATCTCTTTGGTTAAGCGCTCAGTGGTTCTTTCCAGATGCGATAATAATTCATCAGGATCTTCATCGGGATAAAAAAAAGCCCGTTTTTGTTCCCATTCACATTCAGGAGAAAAAAATGACAGGCTGGGCAAGTTACAATGGTGTGGCGATTTACTATAATAATTAGGATAGCCACCCGATAAAATACACACAGAGTGTCCCATTTTTTTAAGTACTTGTATCCATTTTTCAGTTTCTAAAGAGACACCGTCAATATCCTGATAGCGACCGATAATTACACCAATATTCATATTTTCATATCCTAATATTTAATCCACCCAGCCAAATACATTACGAATTACCGACCAGCGAGGTGGCAGATCTTTGGCAAGTTTTAACAGATTTAAATATGACGCTCAAAATCATCGTCATAACGAATAATATCATCTTCGCCAAAATAGTCACCTAATTGTACTTCAACAATGGTGAGTAATGACTTGCCAATATTCTCAATACGATGTTTGTTTCCTTTTGGTACAAACACATGCTCACCTTTACTATAGTTTTTAATCTCATCAGCCACTGTGATTCTGGCTGAACCAGTGACTATAATCCAATGTTCAGAACGCCGTTGGTGTGATTGCAGTGATAATCTTTTTTCAGGTAAAACATCTAAACGTTTGGTTTTAAAATTATCCTTATCTTCAAGAATAGTAAAACTTCCCCAGGGGCGCTGCTCAGTATATTGATCCATATATTTTCCTTAACTCTAAGGACTTAAAAAGCCATTAGCCAATAAAATTGGTTGAATTTATTTTGAGTAACATAAAAGACTTAAA
>JAPVVU010000109.1 GCA_028571885.1 Gammaproteobacteria bacterium
ACTAGAAACCGTTGTAATATTCATGTGAACCTCATTTATGCAACATATGTAGTCATATTACTACATATATTGTAGTATTACAAAAAAGTAGGTACGTAACTACAATTTATGTACTAAATTTTTGTACCCTGGTTTTAATTACAAATCAGGATTTTTTTAAAATAACTCAACCATGAACTACTGCTATGGAGAATTTGGATTTGATAATCGAGTCAGTGTTAATCACTCACTTGAAAAGGGCAGTTATGATCAATGTCATGCTTGCCGTTTACCCATTACTGGCGCTGACAAGCAAAGTGAAAAATATTTACAGGGTATAAGCTGCCCGCATTGCTTCGACAAAAAAACCGATGCTGAACGAGAGCGTTTTAAAGAAAGAGAAAAACAGGTTCAGCTAGCTAAGGCGCGTGGCGCAGAGCATATTGGCTCTGCGGTAGAAGAAGTGAGCAAAAAGCATAAAACCATTAAGTCCCACAGAATGTTTGGTGGACAACCTCATCTTCTTTTGGAGCATCTCTTAACGCTTGATGTTCTTCTTGATCGGTAAAAGGATTGGCTAGAACATGATTGAGTCGATGAAAATGCTCATAATTGCCTTCCATAGCCTGGGCAATCGCTTTTTCTACTTGATGATTTCTAGGAATGAATACCGGGTTGCTCTGTTGCATGAGGTTTTTGCTTTCCTCTATGTCTTGTGGTTGTTGCTTAAGGCGTTTTTTCCAGGACGCAAGGAAGTGATCAAATTCGGTTGTTCTTTTAAAAATATTTTGGGATTCACTTTGACTTAAAAGAACAGTGAGATCTTGAAAACTATTGGTGAAATCGAGATTCTCTTTTTCAAGATATTGAAGCCAACCGTGAATGAGTGCTTGATCCGCCTGTGTGACTGAAAAAAGCCCCAGTTTTTTGCCCATTTCCTGAATCCATAAAGTAGTAAAGTGCTCGGATAGATCTTCAAACTCTTCTTTGAATAGAGTGGATACCTTATCAGAATCCATATCCATTATAGGAACAAGGCAGTTAGCCAACGACGAAAGGTTCCAAAGGGCCATATTAGCCTGATTTTGGTAAGCATATCGACCATTACGATCAATGGAACTGAATACTTTTTGGTAATTAAATTGATCCATAAAAGCGCACGGCCCAAAATCAATAGTTTCCCCACAAATACTCGTGTTATCTGTATTCATAACACCGTGAATAAAGCCCACGCTCATCCACTTGGCGACCAATGAGAGTTTTCTTTTTGCGACCGCCTGAAAAAATTCAAAGTAAATATTTTCGCTGCCCATTAATTCATGATAATGTCTATTAATCGCATAATCAGCCAGCTGCTTAACAGCACTAAAATTTTCCCTAAAGGAAAAATATTCGAAAGTGCCTACCCTAATATGGCTGGACGCGACTCGGGTCAATATACCTCCAGGCACAATGCTTTCTCGATGAACCTGGTCGCCACTGGTCACAGCAGCAAGAGCGCGGGTGGTCGGGATTTTTAAGGCATGCATCGCCTCGCTTAAAATGTATTCTCTTATAACAGGCCCCAGAGCAGAACGACCGTCACCCCTTCTTGAAAAAGGGGTCTGGCCTGAGCCTTTTAATTGAATATCAAATCTTAGTCCTTTAGGTGTGATTATTTCACCGAGAAGAATTGCACGACCATCACCAAGGCTAGGGACAAAATTACCAAACTGATGTCCCGCATAGGCTTGTGCTATTGGTATTGAACCTGGGAGTATTTCTTTACCTGAAAAGACATCTGTCAATTTTTTTTCATCGATTGTTTCAAGGTTTGCTCCAAGTTCTCTGGCAAGGTCTGTGTTGAAAGAGATAAGTTTTGGTGCCACAGCACTGGAAGGGCTTACCTTTTGGTAAAAATCTTCAGGAAGTTCTATATACGTATTATCAAAATTAAACAAATCTCTCTCCTCAATTTGCCCAAACATAATGGCAAAGTTGGTTAGTCCGTTAGTTATTGAACCATTCAAAACTGATAAACCATCGTTCATTTTGTCAGAATCATGACCTAAATTCAATCAGGAGTTTTGTCGCTTTAATACAAACCAACAGCATTACGTTAGACTATATAAGTGGTCATAATCGCTCAAAAACAGAAATTAATGGGCATACCCAATGGCAGCTTTTTATGAGAAAATGGAATCTAACCCAATCTTTGCTTAATTTAAAGAGTTTCCTATGATCGATAGTATTAATTCACCCTATATCCATGCTGCTAATGCGGATAATTTCCAGTCCCTGGTCATTGAAAATTCAAAACGGGGTCCCGTACTGGTTAATTTTTGGTCCAAAAAAGCGGGCCCATGTTTGCGCCAATACCCCCTCTTAGACAAACTTGTGCATGATTATAAAGGACGATTGTTATTGATAAATATTGATGCTGATAGTGAGCTGAAAATTACCCGTGAGGTGGGTATTAGCAGTGTACCAACCTTAAAATTGTATCGAGATTCAGAGGTAGTAGAATCCAGGCATGGTTATCAGTCTGAGCAGGATTTGGTTAAATTGGTCGATCAATATATCACCAGAGATTCTGATCAGATTATTGCCCTGGCAATCGAGGAATTTGGAAAAGGCAATCAGAATAAAGCCTATGACATGATTACCCAGGAGATTCTGCAAGATCCAGACAATCCACGTTTACCTTTGGCCATTGGCAAATTATTGAAATATGAAAGACGATTTCAGGAAGCGCTCACTTTATTTGAGTCTTTACCGGCAAATATTATTAAAAATAGAGACGTAACCCGCTTTAAACAAGAACTGAATTTTTTCGCTATTGCCAATGAGATTACCAATTTAGATGCCCTCCTGGCTCAGTCTGATAATGTTGATGATGATTTAGCCGCCATGCAGCAGCGGGCAGCGTTTTTTATCGCTAATCAGGATTATGAAAAAGGCTTCAAACAATTACAGAATATTATGGATAAAGACAAATCTTTTGATGATGACTTTGCCAGGCGAGCAATGTTAACACTTATTGGTTGGCTGGATGTCGATCATCCACTTGTTAAACAATACAAACCCGCTCTTCGTCGTTATACTCACTAAGGAAAGGGAATGAAACAACTTCCCGTCCCTAAGCTCTTCATGAACAAAGCGTTATGCCTAAATAATTGTTCCTCAACAGTGAACAATGAGCATTAGAACCTGGCATTTATTATTGGGCGATTTGACGCAGTCTGAGCACAATAATAAACGCCAGGTTCTGATGCGGATCATTAAATAATGAATGCTCACTATTTCCCCTCATGGGGCCTACTTTTGGCGGAACAGCTCTTTAGAGAGGATTTGACGGGTCTTATGGGAGATGGTAAATTTTTATGGTAATTATTTTCATAAAAATACAGAACAGCAGACATCCGGCTTATAAAACTTTATTTGGCTCTTTTTCAGGCTCAAGCTGTTTTTTCAAGCTCAGGCTGTTTATTCAGGCTCAAGGTAACTTCTATTGCAAATTAAACTCAAGAATATAAGTAAAAATTATCTGGAGGGCGGGCAACAGCATATTATCCTTGATAATATTAATGTCATGATCGATAAGGGGGAAGTTATTGCTCTGGTGGGTCCCAGCGGCTCTGGAAAAACCACCTTGCTGAATCTGCTTTCAGGTATTGATGAGCCGGATTCGGGTGAGGTGTTAATATATGATAATAATGCTTCCCTGAGTAATGATAGCCTGAGCATTAGTGCCATGAATGATGAGCAAAAAACCTTGTTTCGTCGGCATTCTATTGGTTTTATTTTCCAGTTTTTTAATTTAATTCCGACTCTGACTGTTTTAGAAAATATTCAATTTCCTCTGGAGTTGTGCGATAAACTGGATAAGACTGCTGCCGGCAAGATAAGCAATTTACTGCAAAGACTATCGATTGAAAACAAACAGCACCAATATCCTGAATGCTTATCCGGTGGTGAACAACAACGGGTGGCAATTGCCCGGGCTATTATTCATCAACCGCAAATTTTATTGGCTGATGAACCAACGGGCAATCTGGATGATGAAACCGGGCAACAGGTAATGAATGTTCTGCTTGAGCTGACCAAAGAATACCAAATGACGATGCTGATAGTGACTCATAGCCAGGACGTTGCCAGTCGTGCTGATCGAATTTTATCTTTGAAAAACGGGCACCTTGTGGAAAAGGCATCTTGAGAAAAAAAAATAGAACGCTATTGTATCGCTCCAGCTGGCGCTATTATTTAAAGCATCCGCTGCATTTATTGTTTTCTGTCTTAGGGGTTGCTCTGGGTGTTGCGCTTGTTGTGGGGATTGATATGGCGAGTCAGAGTGCTCGTCAGGGTTTTTCATTATCGACTCAATCGATTACGGGAAAGGCCACTCATCGCATTATTAGTTCTGAGCACGTTCTGCCGGAATCAATTTATGTCCAGTTACGAAATGAGCTTGGTCTGAGAAAAGCGGCTCCGTTAATAAAACAAACTGTCCAGTTTAATGCCCCTGACAATGATATCAATCAAAAAAATAAGCAGGAGAAAAAAAACACCTCGATTGATGTGCAGCTGATTGGCATTGATCCTTTTAGTGAAGCAGAAATACGAACCTGGCAGCAGGAAATGATGGAGTCACTATCTGGCAATGGTTTACAACGCTTATTGACTGAAACAAATACGGTATTGGTGGAAACCAGTTTCTTAAAACAATATCATTTGCATGTGGGCGATCAGATTTCATTGAGTCTCACTAAACAAGCGCATGAACAAGCACATCAATTATTGATCATAGGCTCTTTTAATGCACCAGAGGCTTACCGGACACAATTAAAAAACTGGCTGATAAGCGACATCAGCAGCGTTCAGGAATTATTAAATTTTCGCGGCGCTCTCAGCCAGATTGATTTGCTGCTTGATACTGAAAATGAGTTTAAAATTGAGCAAATCAAACGGCTTTTACCAGAAGGTGCTCAGCTGGTTGAGGTGAGTGAACATGCTAAAGCAATTGCTCGCTTAAGTCAGTCATTTGAATTAAACCTGACTGCCTTAAGCCTTTTAGGTCTGCTGGTGGCCATGTTTTTGATCTATAACACGATGATGTTTTCAGTGGTGCAGCGAAGAGATTTGCTGGCAAGAATGAGAATTTTAGGCGTTAGTCGTAAAGATCTTTTTCGTCTGGTACTCATTGAAGCCTTTTTTATTGCTGTTGTTTCAACAGGAGCAGGTTTAATCATGGGAATTGGACTGGCCCATATTTTATTATATTTTGTTACCCGAACGATTAATGATCTCTATTATGTTATACAAGTGACTCAATTGCACTGGAGTTATCTCATTGTGTTTAAGGCATTTGCTCTTGGTGTGAGTGCCACAATGTTATCGGCATTAATACCAGCACTTGAAGCCGCTTACACTCGTCCTGTCATGGCTTTACAACGCAGTAATCTGGAAAGAAAAATTAATCGTTGGAGTCGCTGGCTTGTTTTACCGGGTTTATTGGGGTGTCTGCTGGTTTATTTTCTGCTTAAAGTGCAGGTCGAAGAACAAACCAGCGGAATGGTTATTGGTTTTACCTCAGTGTTTATCTCAATTGCGGCGTTTATTTGCCTGCTGCCTTTTATTAGTCGCTACCTGCTGGCTTTATTAGCCATTGTGATGAAACAGCTATTTAAATTACCTGGAAAAATTGCTGTGAATAATATTGTTCGCTCATACAGTCGCAGTATTGTTGCTATTGCGGCCTTAAGCGTATCAGTTTCGTCAGCACTGGGGATCGGGATTATGGTGGAAAGTTTTCGTTTTACGGTAGATGACTGGTTACTGGGCTATCTTAAAGCGGATTATTTTATCAGCTCTGTAAATAATAGCAGCTCTTCTCAGGTAAAAACCTTGCTGGACCCTTTTGACAAACAATTATTATCTGATTTATCCCTGCTGCCCGGAATTGATTATATCAGTAATGTTCAAGAAGTGCGTTTTTTTATTGATGGCCAATATCATCAGTTGACTGTGTTTGATATTCCTGCAAAAAGCTTTAGTGCCTTTCATTTTAAAGAAGGTCATGCTTCTTCAGTATTATCACTACAAACAGCCTGGCTTAATGAGGATACGGTGATTATTTCAGAGCCCTATGCTTATCGACATGGTCTGTCAGTGGGTGATAACGTTTATTTACCCGTCAGCCAAAGTGCTCAGGAGCCAGAAAAGAAACACTTCCGACAGGCCTTTAAAGTGGTTGGCATCTATTATCACTATGGCTCTGAACAGGGTGTGATTAATATGAGTCGTGCGACCTACAATCGGCATTGGACATCCAGAAAACTGCATGCGCTGGGTCTTTATTTGTCGCATGAGGTTTTACATGAGCAACGCAAACGAGAGGGCTTTGAAAAACAATTGCAGGCACTTATTAGCGGCAGATCTTTACAGTTTATTTCCAGACAGGACTTGCACAGAAAATCCCTGATTATTTTTGATCGGACTTTTAAAATTACCAATGTACTTAAATTGCTGGTTATTTTCGTATCCTTTGTGGGGATTCTTACCGCCTTGATGGCCATCGAACTGGAACGCAGCAGAGAATTTGCCATACTCCGTGCCACCGGGCTTACGGGGAAACAATTATCCGCCCTGATTTATATCGAAACATTAACCATGGGGATTGTTGCTGCTATTTTAGCTATGCCCATGGGAATTGTATTGGCCTATCTTTTAATTGAAGTCATTAACTACCGTTCATTTGGATGGTCTATGCAATTTATTCTGCCCTGGAAGGAATTTGTCATGGCCGGAGGCCTGGCTATTTCAGCTGCTTTTCTGGCTGCTGTCTACCCTGCCTGGCATTTAAGTAAAACCCGGCCTGCTTTGGCTTTAAGAGGAGAGTAGCGGGTGAAATTACAGTTCTGGCAGTGGTTTGTATTAGTGTTTTTTTCTTGCGGTGTTTGCCAGGCAGAGAGCTCTCTTTCTATGAATTCTTTGTTTATAAATTCTATGTCTATGAAGGGCATTTTAGGAGAGCAGGCCCCCGGACAGGAGAATCATTTTAAACAGGTGTTAAAACCCAGGCCATTTCAGTTCCCTCGCGATCATCTGGCACATCAGGCTTATAAAACAGAATGGTGGTACTTCTCAGGTAATATCAATACTGATAGCGTGCATAAGCCTGAGAATTTACGCAAATTTGCTTATCAATTTACCTTGTTTCGGTTTGCTCTGCTGCCTGAAAAATCATCGCTGGAAAATTCTCCATGGCGCAGCAGTAATATTTATATGGCACATGTCGCATTGACGGATATTAACAATCAACAATTTTATCAACAGGAACGATTTAGCCGGGATGGTTTGGCACTTGCCGGTGCCGGGAAAAAGGACAATGGTTTTCTGCACTTCTGGCTGAATGACTGGCAGATTAAATCAATGCAGGCTGAGCAGTTGTTTCCTTTGAAGCTAGATATTGATAATGATAAGTTTGCATTAAATCTGCAGCTGGAAGCCAGTAAACCAATTGTCTTACAAGGCCATCAGGGTTTAAGTCAAAAAAGCAGCGGCAGTGCCTCGTATTATTACTCCTATACGCGTCTGGCAAGCAAGGGAAATATAAGGATAGGGAATAAGAGTTATGAGGTGTCTGGTGATAGCTGGTTTGATCGTGAGTGGTCAACATCCAGTCTTGGTGAAGACCAGCAGGGCTGGGACTGGTTTGCATTACACCTTGATGATGGTAGTGATTTGATGCTCTATCAGATGCGAAAAAAGGATGGCGTAAAAGATACTTATTCCAGTGGTATCCTGGTTGATTCAAATGGGAAAAGTGAAATCATACAGGCACAACAGTTTCAACTTAAGGTGAGTGAATTCTGGCGAAGTCCAGTGAGCAATATTCGCTATCCAATAGCCTGGGAGATTTTAATCCCCGAAAAAAATATTAAGCTGACTGTTTCCACTCCGGTTAAACAACAGGAATGGAGTAAATCGGGGGGCTTTTCATTCAATTATTGGGAAGGTGGTGTTGAAGTGAATGGTATAAAAAATCAACAGCCGGTATCAGGTTCAGGGTATTTAGAAATGACGGGCTATGACTAAAAATTGTTTTAACTTCAGTTCACAAAGCATTGCCAAACATTGAAGTTTGATATTAAAACATACTGTTATGTGTCAGCATATTTTACAACTTCTACTTGATAAAAGAATCTAAAAAAAATAAAGCTTTAAAAATTAACTGCTTATATATTTGGCATAAAATAAGCATGTTTATTAACTAACAGGAGGTTAATAAAATGACTTATATAAAACATATTGGCGAACAAGTTGAATTAGCATTAATTTTATCTTCAGTTCTTTTTTTGGTCAGTGCCCTATTGATTGTATCGGTAAGTATTATGAGTTTTATTGCATAATTCTGGTATTGACTGTCTATTTTGGACGCCTGTCTATTTTGGTCGCCATGACCACTGACTGAGCTGAGCTGTAAATGCAAAAAGAATATTTTTATTGGACAGGTTAATGTTTAAAAATGTTCTTCTACTCTAATTTTTTTAATTCCAGCTGATTGAAGCACATCAGTGGCATGGTCTAATGTATGATATAGCTTTTCAGTACCACCATGAGCGGTCAAAGCAACTATCTCACCATCAGTTTTGTGAAACAAAATATGCCAGCCATTTCCGTCTGGTGACGGCTCAATAATAGCTTCTGAAATAGTTTTTTTATGATATTCTTCTGCTGCACTATCGATATCCATTTTATTACACCTTATAAATTTTTTTAATTAATACTGTTTTTAACAGAGTAACCGAACTTGTGAAAAATTCCAGTAACAATAATATCTAATTTGGGACAGATCAAATTCGCTTTACATTAATGTAGGTTGGGGTGAGGCACGAACCCCAACATGAGTCGTTGATTTATTGATAATGTTGGGGTTCGTGCCTCACCCCAACCTACGAAAGTTTGTAAACATAAATCAGCGAATTTGATCAGTGCCAAGTGTTAGGTAAATATGACTGTGGACAAACTTACCTTACTGCCGAG
>JAPVVU010000110.1 GCA_028571885.1 Gammaproteobacteria bacterium
GGACGCTTCAAGTACGTCCATGTAGCGCTTATCCTCGGCGTCCTGCCTCGAAATACCACTGCAAAGCCAACCACGCCTCTCCAACTTCTGAATTTAAACATCACTTTCGAACGACAACAACATCTTTTAATCTGTCTGCTCTGGTAGTCAAGCAGACTAAAAGTAGGCGATAATGTGAAGAGCCTATTTAACGCCATATGGTTCACTTCAAAAGATCGAATATTTCCAATTATTCAAAATTAGATGCAAAAAATATTCTAAAATCTGGCAAAAAACAACCCTGAGCCTGAGTTGTCATTGGCCTTTAAATCACTAAACAACTGCTCGCGGTCCTTCTGTGGACATTCAAAAAAATAAATTTGATTTCATAAAAATGCTCAATGCTACATTTTATGAGCTAAGTAGTATCCTTTTCAGATGTTCTGTTATATTGGATTCATTAACAAAAGTAATATCATAAGTACTACTCAAACCCTTAGTTTGTTTATCATCCAGGCCAACAACACACATTAATAGTTGTGATTTATCAAGTTTTAATTTTTTTCTCAATTTAGAATATTTGCTGATATAAGGTCTAAATTCCCCAGATTTACACTCGATGCAAATTGGCACACCATTAGCAATAACAAAAAGATCCAACTCATTAACGCACTTATCAGGAAAAGTAATATTTATGCTGCGCATACATGAATAAGAAATTTTATGTTCCTTGAAAAAATTTAATAATTTTATCAAGATAAGCCATTCCATCCAGATGCCGTTAAAAAAGTTAACAATTTTCTGAGCTTTTTGCAGGTCTAAATAAATAACCTGATCTTTTTTAAGAAAAGAATACCTTGCCACAAACGAATACTCATAAAGTTCTTGGCAGAATTTTTTAATAATTTTGATATCTTGGGGTGATTTTTTACTTAGATGAATTTTGGCACTATTATAGCTTTTTAAGTGGGCAGATTTCATTGTATTGATAATACTACTTAAAACAGTAAAATTATCACCAATGGACAATGCAATTTCATCAAAAAAACCGCTGGTGTCAACACTATCCGGAGCAATGTCTGTTTTAATATTTTTTTGTTGGAACCACTTAAGAACAGGTTCAAATTGTATCTGATTAGTCAGTGCTGTTGTATTATGAATATCTATGAGTTCAATAAAGTCTGTCTCATCAGTTGTTGTAAATTTGGGATTATTACCTGATTTTTTGCGTAATAATTTTAATTCTTTATTCTGAATGAGAAGTTTATTAAATAGGTTTTCTACAAAAACTGTCGTGTCATGTATAGAGGATGTTTCTTTGCATTTAGGGCATTTAACCGATTTGCCAATGTAACTATTTGATACTTCACGCAGATGCGAGCATTTATTGCACCAAAATAAAGCCATTTAAAAATTCCTTATTACTATAATATTTTCATATATTAGCACAAATTATATGGCTGTTGAGGAAGGTAATTATCCGGAATATATTTTTTAATTACCCCTATTGAGCCGGTGATTACTAATTTTTCTGACTTTGAAACTACCTGGGTGGCAAGAGGCTCAATAACATTCCTGCCACCTGGCTTTATTTTTAGAAGTCGTAACCACGTTCATCATGAGAAGCTATATCCAGACCTTCAGTCTCTTCTTCACGATCAACACGCAAGGTGATAAACAGAGCAACTATTTTTAAAATAATATAGGTCATCACCGCAGTGTAAAGCATTGTTGCACCGATACCGACAAGCTGAACCCAAACCTGTCCGGCCATATTCACACCTTCTGCATAACCCTGTCCAGAGAAAACCCCCAAACCTGCTGAAGCAAAAATACCCGCCAGGAAAGTGCCTAAAATACCGCCCACACCATGCACTGGAAAAACATCCAGAGAGTCATCCAGTTTTAATTTAACTTTAATAATCTGAGTCGCTGTGTAACAAACAGCACCCGCGCTCAAGCCGATAAGCAGCGCGCCTGCAGGTCCCACAAAACCTGATGCCGGCGTAATAGTACCCAGTCCTGCCACCATACCGGTGACAATACCCAGAACCGATGGTTTACCATGTCTTAACCATTCTATTGCCGCCCATGTAATAGCACCTGAAGCAGCAGAAATGTGCGTTACCAGCATTGCCATTGCCGCATTGCCGTCAGCAGCCAGAGCACTGCCGCCATTAAAGCCAAACCAACCCACCCATAACATGCCTGCACCAATAACGGTCATGGTCAGATTGTGCGGCGGCAGAGCATGGACACCAAATTCCTTACGTTTGCCAATAACCAATGCTGTCACCAGCGCAGCAATACCCGCAGTAATATGAACAACGGTACCACCAGCAAAATCCAACAGCCCCATTTCGAATAACCAGCCGCCTTCTGCCCAAACCCAATGGGTGATTGGCACATAAACAACAAATAACCAGATGGCACTGAATAACATCATGGCCGAAAATCGTGCCCGCTCAGCAAAAGCGCCGACAATCAAAGCCGGCGTGATAATGGCAAACGTCATTTGAAACAAAGCAAAAAGAGCTTCAGGAATTGTGCCTGAGACACTGCCTTCCATTACGCCTGCAAAAAGCACTTTATCAAAGCCACCGATATAGGCATTCATTGAGCCGCCATCACTGAATGCCAGAGAATAACCCGCTATGAGCCATAATATAGACATCATGCTGGTAATGGCAAAACATTGCATTAACACGGATAACACGTTTTTAGTACGCACAAGGCCGCCATAAAAAAGTGCCAGCCCGGGTAGGGTCATAAACAGGACCAATGCAGTGGAAATCATAATCCAGGCTGTATCTGCACCATTTATGGTATCAGCTGCCATAATATTGCCCGAAAAAAAGAGCAGCAAAAGCGAAATCAGGCTTATGCCCGATAATTTATGATTTTTTTTCATTGAAAAACCCTTTAAAAATTTTTAGATGGTGTAAACAAGCAATTTTTGCACCATAAAAGAACAAAATAATTATAATCAAAAACTTACCATTTGATTAATTAAAATTTTTTTTACAAAACACAGACTTAAGCACCTTGATGGTTCAAAACACATTGTAATGCACCATTTTGGTACGCTATTCCAATAAACACATTCACTCTTACAAAGAAAGTTCACTAGTATCTGATTATTCTGATGAGTGCCAATCTTCTATAATTCAGAAAACCAGTACATAAATTCATTGCAAACACATTTGCTGACAACAGCTGTTCGGCATTATAAATGACCTGTCATAAATTTGTAATATTCATCCTGTATAATATTTGGCCTTATGTGGCATTCGTACCTCATTCAACGGTACATTTACAAGCAGTCTTTTTTGCTCTGGAGGTATTGAACCATTACAAATCTGACCCACTATGCTAGACTTAAAACTAAATCAGTAAAGTTCAAGGCATTAAAATTACAGGTACTATTTTTAGTATTACAGATGCAGCTAATAACTGAAACGTGAGTCATGCAATTACCTTTGAAAATAAGCAATAATCTACATTTTTTGATTGCCGAAGTGAGCCTTCAGATCAGCAACCTTCATTCCTATTTTGATAATCACTCCCCTATATTAAAAAAACGTATTCTGGATCGAAGCGGCTATGTTTATAATCTTAAAGCAGGTATTCATAATAGCTGTCTGGCACAATACAGTGAAAAAAAACTCGATAGCAAAGATCAGATTTTACTCAAATCCATCGAGCTCATTGCCACAGAACTAGGAAAAATAGCCGATCTTTGTCGCGAGTGTGTTAAAAAATCACAACAGATAAACAAAAAATACTTTAAACAAATCAAAGGCTTGAAACGGCTTGTACGACAGGTTGAACTGGGGCTCACATTCATAGAACCTGCGGTAATAGAAAGTAAAACTGAGTTGGCAATAAAAATTTCCCGCATTCAGAAAAAAATATATAAAGACAGCAATCATTTAAGCGACTATTATATTACTCATATTAAGAAGAAAAAAGAAACCACATCCCTTATAAATACTCTGTTTGTTATCAATGAAATTGAGCATATGGGTGAAAAGTTACTCAATATAAGTGAATCGATTTTATCAGCCAATCTTGGTCATCCTATCAACTTTGAACGCTATTTTTCACTACAATCATCATTAGAACAAGTTCAACTTGAACAAAATATAGAAAATAACACGGACATTCAAATTGAAACCATCGCTGAAACTCGTTCCGGCAGTATCATTTCCGGTCTGAGTACTGAAGAGGATTCAGGCAAATATCTGGCGGTTTATAAAGATGGTAAGACGAGCAAACTGAAACAGGAACGCAAAGGTGTAGAAAGCTGGGAAGCCATTCAACCAGGAATTGCACCTAAAATTCTTAGCTATAACAAACAGGGAAAGTCAGCCTCACTATTAATTGAACATCTTGACGGGCTGACCTTTGAACAGATATTATTGAACTCATCCAATGCTCTACTTAAAAAAGCACTGAAGCATTTAAACAAAACCCTGAGAACTGTCTGGAAAGGCAGTAAACGAATGGAAACTGTCAATGCCCTGTTCATGCAGCAGTTATTATCACGTCTGGATGATGTTTATTCCGTACATCCAGAATTTCTGGGTTCCACAGAAATTATTGCCGATCAGGCTATACCTTCTTTTTCAACACTGATCAAGCAGGCTGAAAAAGTTGAGCGGCAATTACCTGCGCCATTTTCTGTTTATATTCATGGGGACTTTAATCTTGATAATATCATCTATGAACCGGAACAGCAGCGAATCAATTATATTGATCTGCATCGTTCCTGTTATATGGATTATGTACAGGATGTTTCTGTATTAATGATCTCCAATTATCGAATGCAAATTTTTGATAGCGAAATTCGTCAGAAAATTTTGACTTTTGCTTATAATTTTTATTGCTGTGCTCGTCAGTTTGCAAAAAAGAATCACGATACCACTTTTGAGTTACGATTGGCCCTAGGGTTGGCTCGTTCATTTGTTACATCCACCCGATTTATTCTGGACAAAACTCTTGCACGAGCTATGTTTTATAGAGCACGATATATTATCGAGCGAGTCCTGGAGGCGGATTTAAAACGCCCGGAAAAATTTAACTTGCCAATAGAGGAGATTTTCATTGGCTAATTTCAAACAATCACTCAAAAAAATTCATTCTAAAATTGGCGTTATCGGTAAACCAGGGAAATGGTCGACTGAAATTCTTGCTGATGCCATTGAAGCGCGAACTGGATTCAGACTGATCATTGATATGAGTGAAGTTCACCTCGATTTAATCAATAATAAACTCTATTATAAAGAGTATGATTTATGCGGACTGGATGCCATGATCATAAAAAAAATCAGTTCCCGTTACAATCCAAATACGCTTGATCGTCTTGAAATGCTGCGCATTGCAGAGCACTCCGGCGTGCAAATATTCAGCTCTCCAGAAAAAATTATTCGCCTGCTGGATCGACTCAGCTGTACAGTCACTTTACGCAATCACAATATCCCCATGCCTGACACTATCATCACAGAAGAAACTGAAACCGCTTTTAATACCGTTAAAGAATTTGGCTGTGCCGTTTTTAAACCACTTTTTTCTACTAAAGCACGCGGTATGATTCAAATTGATAGTAAATCGGACGCAACACACATACGCAAGCAGATTGAAGGCTTTAAAAAAGATCATCAAATGATGTATATCCAGAAGTTTATGAAATTACCGGGTAAAGATTTAGGTTTGATCTTTTTAAATGGAAAATATCTCGGCACATATGCCAGAGTGAGCCAGAATAATGCCTGGAATACGACAATTAATAGTGGTGGTCATTACGAGCTCTATCACCCCTCAGATGAAATCATTGCTGTGGCAGCAAAAGCTCAATCGCTTTTTAACATGGACTATACTACTGTTGATGTTGCTGAAACAGAGCAAGGTCCCGTTGTATTTGAAGTGTCTGCTTTTGGCGGTTTTCGTGGTGCACGTGAAGGTGCTGGCATTGATGCGGCATCACTTTATACAGAACATGTTATAAGCTCACTGGAGTCCCGCTAATGTCTTTATCACTAAACACACCTGAAGAAGTAGCCGAAATTCTGATTGATAATGCAACCCTAAGTCATCAGGTAGTCAGTCTTAATATCAATAATTTTACCATTAATCTCCGTTCAAATTCAGAGGAGTTACTTGACTGGTGCCGATACTACTTTTCCTATGTTCTCCCTGGTGATGCACTGGATACTGCCGACATTGAAATTACAGCTATAGAGCGTGATCCCCCTGAATTGAACATCGATTATCAGGACTGGATTCGAGCTGATAATAAAAAAGCCCGTAAAGATGCCATTTATGATATTCCCGGTGCACGTATCCTAAAAAAAGTGCGCACCGGTATGATTTTTTTACAAAGCCAAACTCAACTGGTTGCCGCTGGAGAGTGTCTGAAAAATAAAAATCAGATTATTAATTTTATTAACACCCAATACATGACACATATACAAAATAATCATGGTGTCATTTGCCATGCAGCAGGACTTGTCATCGAAAATAATGCTCAGGATCAGGCTATTGGTATGGCTGGTTTTTCAGGCGGAGGTAAATCAACTCTCATGCTGCACATGCTCAGTCAAAAAGGCAGCCGTTTCTTATCAAATGATCGTCTTTTTTTACAAAAAGATGCTCATGGCACGCAAGCCATTGGTATTCCTAAGCTGCCCAGAATAAATCCCGGAACCATTCTTCATAATCCAAAACTACAAAATCTTATTAGCGATGAAAGGCGTGAAGCACTTTTACAACTCCCCCTAAAAGAACTTTGGGAACTGGAAGAAAAATATGATGTGATTATTGATGAGAGCTATGGCCCGGATAAAATCCAGTATCAGGGAGCAATACAGCATTTTGTCGTCCTGAACTGGTCACATGATAGTCAGGATCCCGTACAATTAAATGAAATTGACCTCAATCAACGCAGAGATTTGCTGGCTGCTATCATGAAATCTCCAGGACCTTTTTATCAAAAGAGTAATGGCGATTTATATCATTATAATACCCCATTAAATGAACAAAGCTATTTGGATGTCTTTGAGAATATTCATGTCTATGAGGCCAGTGGCCAGGTTGATTTTCAGACTTTAAGCCAACTTTTTAGTCAGCTTTGTAATCAATAACTCTTATTATAGAATTTTGTCATCATGAGTAAAAATACACAACAAGTTCGAGAACTATTGATACTAAGACATGCTAAATCTGATTGGTCTACCAATGACAGTGATTTTTCTCGGCCTTTAAAAGATCGAGGCAAGCATAATGCTCAACAGATAGGAAGCTGGCTGGCAGAACACAATTTGCAGCCAGAAATAATTATTAGCTCTCCTGCAGAACGCGCCCTGACAACAGCAGAAAAAGCCTGTAAAGCAATGGGACATGATATTAGCATCATTCACACCAATAAAAAAATTTATGAAGCCGATGTTGATACTCTGCTTCAAGTACTGTCTGAAATACCTGATAAAACAAAGCGTGTACTATTGGTTGGGCATAATCCCGGCATGGAAGATTTGTTGATTTATTTAAGCAAAGAACTCATTATTCCCAACGACGGTAAAATTTTTCCCACAGCAGCCCTGGCACACCTTAAGATTAATCAATCCTGGCAAAAGCTTAAACCCAAAAAAGCGCGCATAGTCACTCTTATACGCCCTAAATCACTACCCCATCATTTTCCATATCCAATAGAAGATGGCAGCATTCAGTATCGTCTCAGACCTGCTTATTACTATTCTCAATCTGCCATTATTCCTTATCGCTTAGCAATGGATAAACTGGAAATCCTGTTAATCACTTCCAGTAGTAATAAACACTGGGTTGTTCCAAAAGGTATCATAGAACCGGGACTCTCGGCTTTAGAATCTGCTGAAAAAGAAGCATTTGAGGAAGCAGGAATTGAAGGCAATAGTAATAACAAAATATTGGGACAATACCACTACGAGAAATGGGGAAGTCAATGCAATGTTGAAGTGTATTCAATGCAAGTCACTCATGTACTGCCGGAAAGTCAATGGCATGAAAGTCACCGAGAGCGTCTTTGGGTGAATGTTAATAAGGCAGAAAAAATGCTTAAGCAGACAGCTCTGCTCCCCTTATTAAAGAAATTGCAGCAACAGATTAACTCATGCCCCGCCTGATTGCAGCCTTTTTACGTCACGGTGACTATAAACAATTAACGGGAGTCCCCAGCGCTTTACAGGCATTTGGATTGACTGATGCAGGTCAGGAACAGGCGGCACAGGGTGCTTTGGAAATTCATTCCTACTGCCAGCAGCAAGTTTTGCATATTCATCATGTAATTGACAGCTCTACTCTTCTCAGAGCATGGCAAACAGCATCAATAATTAAAACACGACTACAGGAAGGCACCGCACAAATCTTGTCTATTGAAAGTCATGATAATTTGTGTGAACGCAGTGTCGGCAGTATGGCAAACCTGAATACGCTTCAAATCGAAACTATTTTGCACGACGATCCACGATTTGCAACACCGCCTCAGAACTGGAAATCAGACAGTTACTATTGTCTGCCTTTCCAGGGTGCTGAATCATTACTTAATTCTGGCTCACGTGTCGCAAAACATATTCATGCAAACCTGAGCAGCTTAAAACCACAAATTACCGGCGATACTCTAAAAATATTTATTGGACACGGTGCATCATTTCGTCACGCAGCTTATCATTTAGGACTACTTAAGTTTGAACAAATTTCTCAACTCAGTATGTTTCATGCACGGCCTGTTTTTTTTGAATTTCAAGACGATTTAAGTTTTCATCATATTCATGGTAATTGGAAAATTAGAGAAAAAAAAGAAACGCCGATGGATTAAACAAAACATTTTGTAATTATTCAGCGTATTATTTACAAAAAGCCTGTGGTTGCTTATTTTTCTGACTTTGATTGTCTGAACGTAGTAGCTTCTCATAACAGAAAGCAAAGTCAGAAAAATAAGTGACCA
>JAPVVU010000111.1 GCA_028571885.1 Gammaproteobacteria bacterium
AAAAAAACATGAAAAATCAATTACCACTTTCGTTTCAAGCGCCAGAAAATGCTACATTTGACAATTATGTTGCTGGAGAAAATCAACAATTAATTTCCTCTCTGGAAAATGAAAATGAACAATTGGTCTTTATCTGGGGTGAAAAGGGTTCAGGGAAGACTCATCTTCTCCAGGCTATTGCCAGCCAATATCAAGCCAAAGAATTGAGTGCTCTATACATACCTTTACAAATGGATGATGATTTCCCACCTGAGTTATTAGAGGGGTTGGAGATGATGGATCTTGTTTGTCTTGATGATGTACACAAGGTTACCGGCAATTCAGAGTGGGAAGAAGCCCTGTTTCACTTTTTTAACCGAATTCGTGATAATAATGGACGGCTGATACTGGCTGCCAGAAATAGTGCAGTTAATCTGGATATTCATTTAGCTGATTTAAAATCACGCCTGAGCTGGGGACTTACTTATCAGGCAAAAATACTGGACGATAAAGATAAAATAGAAGCATTAAAGCTTCATGCCCACCATCGGGGGGTTGAAATGACAGATGATATTGCCAGTTATCTGTTAAAACGAGCAACCAGAGATATGACTGATTTGATCAAATTATTGGAAAAACTGGATTATGAAAGCCTGGCAGAGCAGAGAAAACTAACCATTCCTTTTATAAAAAGATATTTATAATGCCCCTTTGTCTGCTCCGTAGTCTGCTTCTTTTTCAGACTCAGCCTTTTGTTTGGCGTTTTTCTTGAACTCTTTTTTAAAAATCCGGGCATACATCACACAACCAAAATACATAATTACAGAAGCCAGTGTTTCAAGAAGACCCGCATACCAGATATCGGGATAGGCAGAAATTTCACTGATCCCATGGGCAAAATAGGCCAGAGATAGAAAACTTGCCCACTGATAAGTATAAGTATTATTGTTCAGCAGACCGCGCATTGGAAATAATAGTGGACCAGCAATCACTATGAGTACCAATGCTGTTGGGAAATGCCGTGAAGGGATCAGCCAGACAATATTGATCATTAAAATAATTAATAGGAAAAAATAACCAATTAATGCTGAATTTTGTGAAAAGCGAAGTTTTTTTAATGTTGTTGGATCGTTATCAAGTGTTTTATCTGTCATTCTTTTAACCAATCTTCTAAGCAAATTTCAATCTGAATTGAGTTTTTTGGCAATTTCAGCCACCCGCTGACCCAGGGCCATGCAGAGATTTTTTTCATCCTGGCTAATGGGCATATTACTTTCTTTCCCTGCAAGGTGACTGGGGCCGTAGGGCGTACCGCCTGTGGTGGTTGACAGCAGTTCAGGCTCACTATAGGGTGTACCAACCAGCAGCATGCCATGATGCAATAGCGGCAGCATCATGGACAGTAATGTTGACTCATGTCCACCATGTAAGCTGGACGCTGAGGTGAATAGTCCAGCAGGTTTTCCTGCCAGATGTCCCGCCATCCAGTTTGCTGATGTTGAGTCAATAAAATATTTCATGGGTGCAGCCATGTTGCCAAATCGTGTCGGACTGCCTAAGATCAAGCCACTGCAAGTGGCGAGATCATCAGTTGTTACATACGGAGCGCCTTTATCAGGAATACTGCTTTGAGTTGCTTCGCACACAGTTGAGATTTCCGGGACCGTTCTAAGCATCGCATTAATTCCAGAAACTTTCTCAATTCCTCTGGCGGCTAGCTGAGCCATTTCAGCGGTTGCACCATGACGAGAATAATATAAAACTAAAATTTGGGACATGAAGTTTCTCAGCTATGTGTAAAAAATAAAAAAAGTAAGAATAGAAGGCTTATTTGAAAATAATCACCAAAATAGGTAATTATTTCAATAAGCCTATGAAATTATAAGTTATATGGGACAAAAATGCTTATATTAGTACATTAAACTATCTTTATAAGCATGATTGCTTGCAGGCTTTTCTTGACAGTTTTCAAAGGCAGTGTTAACTTTGACACTAAGTTAAACGATGATAGCTTAATCGAGAATAGCTTAATTAACAATAAGATCTGAATAAATAGAATCAGGAGTCGTTAAAAGAATGAAATTTACAAAATATGCTAAGTATCTGGGGGTAGCTGCTTTAGCAATAGGTCTGGCAACAGGTTGTCAAAGCACTGGTACATCTATGGCCAAAAAAGCACCATCAGCTGAAGAAGTGGCTGTGCAGAAGATAATTACTGAAGCTAAAGGTAATCTCAAAGTTGCTAAAGATGGTGGCTATGCATGGCGTGATACGGGCAAATTTATCAAGCAGTCTGAAAAAGCACTAGCTGCTGGAGATACTGCTAAAGCAACTTCCCTGGCAACTAAAGCGCTTCAGCAAACGGAGTTAGCTAAACAACAAAGCGTGGAACAGGACAAAGCGATTAAAGCACGTTTTAATTAATCATAAAAATATTAACAATAATTTTTATGACATTTAAAAGAAGAGGGGATGAAAATCCCCTTTTTTTTTGCCAGAAATGATTTTCCAGAAATGATTTTCCAAAAATGATACTCCAAAAATGATACTATTAGTACAGAGCAATAGGAAGTCGACTGCTCTACTAGATATAATTGCACCGTATAACAAATATCTATGCCCATTATTTATAAAATAGTCACAAAGACCAGATTAGACTGATATTTGTCCACATGAAGTATTTAAAACTCATTTTTCATTTTGTTATTTTTGTTCTACAGCGTTTTTCACAATTACGTTGTACTGAAGCTGCAGCATCGCTTAGTTATACTTCACTCTTATCCCTGGTTCCTTTGCTGGCGGTTATTTTTGCCGGGTTTTCTTCATTTTCAGTCTTTCAGGATTTGTTTCTGGAAGTCCAACAGTTTGTTTTTGCTAATTTTGTACCTTCGTCCAGTGAATTAATACAAAACTATTTAAATGATTTTGTCGGTAAAGCCTCTCGTTTAACTTTGGTTGGTTTGCTGGGCCTGTTTGTGGTGGCCTTGATGCTTATGTGGCAAATTGATCGCGCACTTAACCATATTTGGGGAGCAAACAAAGGTAAAAACATATTACATACTTTTTTAACCTATTGGGCCGTTTTAACGCTCGGACCTGTGTTAATGGGGGTGAGTCTTATGGTAACCTCGTATATTGTATCATTACCCTTGATTACCACTGCGGCAGATACTATTGGTGTTAGAACGCAGTTTTTAGCTATGATCCCCATTATTATGACGCTTTTGGCTTTTACGTTGATTTATCTTATTGTGCCTAATACCCGGGTGACATTTTTTCACGCCTTGATTGGCGGACTTACCGCAACACTTTTTTTTGAACTGGCAAAAAGAGGTTTTGCTTTATATGTGAGTCATAATACGACCTATACAAGCCTTTATGGCGCCCTGGCTACTGTACCTATATTTTTGATCTGGATATATATATCCTGGTTAGTTACCTTGCTTGGCGCCGTAACAACACGCTCAATGTCATTATTTGATTTTTCATTTTCCCAGTCCCCTGATACGGTGCATCAGTTTCAATCAGCATTTCATGTACTGAGAATTTTATCAAAGGCTTCTGTGTCAGGACACACTTTGGAAGAAGAACAAATTTATGATGATGCATTTTTACGACATGAAAAATTACTGGATGAAGTCCTCCTTGAACTAGAATCGCTAGGCTGGATTTTGAGAACGGAAAATGAACTATGGGCGCTGGGCATCGATCTGGAACATGTAACATTATGGGACCTATACCAAAAATTGCCTTACTCATTGCCGAAATTAACTTCTGAGGAACCTTTATCCAACCTGATAGGTCTAAGCAATAAGGTTTTGTCTGAGGAATTAGATGTGCCCGTAAAAGCAATTTTCGCGCAATATGATCAGGCAGTTGTCTGAGAGTAGAGAGAACTTATTAAGATACTAAAAACTGATGAAAAAATTTATGAAAAATAGAACAATTAATTTACCGCTATTATTAATAAGCTTATTATTTCTTTCATCAACCACATTAGCGGTTGATTTTTCTTTTACTGATACAGAGGGAAAATCTCATAAGTTATCGCAATATAAAGGCAAATGGGTGCTGGTTAATTTTTGGGCAACCTGGTGTCCTCCCTGTCGAAAAGAAATTCCTGATTTATCGGACTTTCACCTGGAAAATGATGATGCTGTTGTCATCGGTGTAAATTATGAACCCGGGCTGAAAGATGAACGATTGAAAAAATTTATAGCGCTTTATCTGGTTACTTATCCAATGACCAGAGTGAATGATGATATTATTAATGCATTAGGAGAGCCCCGCGGCCTGCCAACGTCTATCTTAATAGATCCACAGGGGAATGTTGTAAAAAAAATAACGGGCATGGTCACGGATAAAAGTTTAAATGAAATAATTGCACAATATGAAAGTAACGCGGCAAAGGGGAACTAAATTGTCTATTACCGTTTATTCTGATAGCTATTCTTACAGTCATTTTTATAACCACTCTTACAGCAAGAGTCCTATGAAAATATTCCATAAACATTTGCGCAGCAGTCTGATTCTTTTCATGTTGTGCTTCACCCTGACAGCAACCAGTTTTGCTTCACCCACTAAAGATCCTGAAGAACATTTTTTTGATTCGACTTTTGGCGATTTTTCTGAAGAATTAGAAAATGCCAAAGCGCAAGGTAAACAGGGTGTTTTAATCTTTTTTGAAATGGATGAATGTCCTTTTTGCCACTGGATGAAAACCAATGTGCTCAATCAGGAAAATGTGCAGGAATATTTTAAGAAGAATTTTCTTATTTTTGCAGTGGATATAGAAGGGGATGTGGAGATGACCAATTTTCAGGGTAAAGTCATGACACAAAAAGACTTTGCTTTTAAAGAAAATCGTGTCAGAGCAACACCTGTGATTGCATTTTTTGATTTGCAGGGCAAGCGGGCTATGCGCTTCACAGGTAGAACCTCCAGTGCAGAAGAATTTCTCTTACTCGGTCAGTTTGTAGTAGAAAAAGAATATGTGAACACTAAATTTTCAAAATATAAAAGATCACATAAAGCTAAAAAGAAATAAGTGAAATGAGTCAAGGTTTTTTTTCAAAAGTAGTATCCTTTGGGGGATACTCTATATGCTTGTTTATACTACTATTATTACACTTGACAGCAATGGCATCTGAATATTCTTTGCCTGAGCCATTGACATTGAAGTATGCTTTATCCAAAGCATCACTCACAGAATCACCTGAAATTATGAACTATTCTGCTCAGCGGCAAATGGCTTTGGCAGATCAGGATTTAGCAATTTCTGAGCAAGGCGTTTTTGCTGAAATCAATGGCCGTTTACGCTATGTTGATCCTTCCAATATTGTTCCTGCCAGTGAAACAAATGACAGCAAAATAAGTCTTGATATCTATAAACGTCTTTATGATTTTGGTCGTACCAGTGCCAATATTGACGCCAGTAAAGCCCACCTTGCATCGGTTGAATCCCTCTATAGCGATTATGTTTCTAAGCGTAAGGTCAGTATTTTACAAGCCTATCTCAATGTTTTACTGGCCGATATTATTTATGATCATGCCAATGAAGCTATGTCCGTTGATTTTGTCTTACTTGATAAAATTCGTTCTCGTTTTGAATTAAAACAAATATCGGATATTGAATTATTAAAAGTTGAAAATGATTTTCGAAAATCTCGCAGAGAACGTACACAGGCCCTGAGTGATCAAAGGCTGACCCGTCATCGACTGGCACAACTAATCAGTCCCGGGCAGTTATCGAACAAATTGGATAAGCCTGATTTAGAACAATTGCATTCTTTATCGGTTTCAAGAGAATTAAAAGACATTGAACAACTTTATGAAATTGCACATAAACAAAATCCACGTTTAATTGCTTCTCAACATGAGCTTGAGTCCATGCGATTAAAACTCAATGCTTTCCAGGCCGAAAAATACCCTGTGTTCAGCCTTAATCTGCAAGCAGCAGATTACGCCCGGGAGCTTGGTAGTTCTGATAAGTACCGGGCAGGTATTCACGTGAGAGTACCCTTGTATCAAGCTGGTCAGGAAGATGCCAGGATTAAGCGGGCAACGGGTGAATTAATTCGCCTGGAAGCAGAAAAGCTCCAATTACAATATGATCTGGAACAGCAAATATTAGAACTCTGGCTTAAAATCAGTGATTTGCAACAACAGTCTTCTGACCCTGATTTTACTATGGATTATCGTGATCTCTATCTTGAACGAAGTCGGGCATTGTATGAGTTGGAAGTCACCAGTGATCTGGGTGACGCAATGGTTGAATTGAGTCAGGCACAACTTTTTAAAGCACAAACCTTTTTTGAACTGGCTGTTTCCTGGGCAAAACTGGATTCACTGCTTGGGAATTTAATGAATTATTATGAATAATAAACAATTAGTTACAATTGATATCTCGAAAGATTATTATAAGCTAAACGTGCGGATTTCCTATTTATATTTTTCTGGGAGTTTGTTTGTGGCTTTGTTTGTGAGCCTGTTTATGATTAACGATGTGTTTGCTCAGGAGGGCCAATCAGGCTATAAAATCACCTCACCTGTTTCGGGTGTTATTAAAACAGTTTATGTCAAACCCGGGCAAATGGTTAAAAAAGGCGACTTACTGCTTGAATTTGATGATAGCCTGATTGCCAGTAATTTATCTGAGGTTAAGGCAAAAATACAACTGGCAAAATTAAATAAAGTAGAAGCAAAAAAAGAATTTGCAAGGGCTGAAGAACTTTATGACAGGACCGTGCTTTCAGATCAGGAATTGCAACAGGCAAATGTTTTATATAGCAAAGCACTGGCTCAATACGCTGCTGCAAAAAACGAATTAGTTCATGCTCAGTGGGATATGGATCATACTAAACTATATGCTGCTTTTGCTGGTCAGGTGAGTCAGATCTTTAGCTACCCGGGACAGTACGTTAATAATGAGTTTACTGCCCAGACACTTTTGATTATTAAATGATTAAAAGTAGTTTTAAAAAATACATCTTTTAACGACGCTAAATCGTCACTCCTGGTTATTTTCTAATGTACACTTATTAGCATAAACCTGCATAATAGTTTCCAGTTCTTTAACAATTTTATCTTGTTCTATTTGTGGAATATTGGCGAATTCCTCAGCATTATTATCCTGTCGATGCTGGTTAATGAAGTTGTAAACATATTCGCAGCCTTTGCCACAGATAGATTCAATCACTTCATCATACTGAAAAGGATCAACTTCTTCTTCGGTACCAAACCAGAAGCCCATGCCCTTATCCAGAAACTCCTGATAGGGCAGATAGTGTGAACCATCACAAGAAAAGTTCAGACTGATCATACCATTAATAATATTAATTGAGCCTGCGCGTAAATAAATGGTTTCATCGGCAAAACGCAGCTGTCGGAAATATTCAAATATTTTGGGTATGGCTGATTCAGGTACTCTCGCTAATTTAGAATAAGAATGACGGGGATAAGCCAGGCAGATATCGGGATCATTGAGTTCATCCATGCTCAGAAGACGATAATTATAGGGATCATCTAATAACCAGATAGTGGTTCTGCTGCTGGAAAAATGAAATTTCCCGTGAAAAATTCCATGTTCACAAATCAATGCCTGCATGAGAGAAAAGACATTATCAATATGATTGTCCATATCACTCTGCGTCCGCTGCTGGGCAAACAGGCCGCTGCGAATGGCAGGATCACCTTTGATCTGCTGCCATTTATAGTTTTCTTTATAGAGATGATTCGTGCCGGGCAATTCGCGTAAATCATAATCAACACCAAGAAATCCAACCAGCATTTCCTGGCTGTCTCTGATAACATGAATCGCTGTTACAGAAGGTCGTTTATTATGTTTACTGATATAAGCTTCAGACAGGGAAAATTTGTTTGCAGTGAAATCAAACTGCATATAAGGGCGTTTGGAACGATCTCGACCAAGACTTTTAGGTTCACTGCTGTCAGCTAAAATAGTTTGTGTTATCTGAATGCCCTGATGATCCATGACATATAGATATTTACAATGTTGAAAGACCGGGAAAGCTTTATGTAGATGGGATTCTAAACGAGCTGCATTGGAAATGTCTGGTAAAAGCTCTGATGCAAGTTGTGAAAGTGGTTGTTTAAGCAGATCAACCAGAATTTTACGTTGTGCTGAAATTGTTTTTTGAAGTATAGTTCTCATATAATTTTTAGTACTGCATAAATGATTTATCTGATGAGCAAAATTTTGTAAATCAATCCAGTTTGGTTAAATTGAAAGCTTGTCTATCTTATCATATATTGTCTGGATCCATTTTGATTAATAAGCCGACTATTCTTTTTTTGTTTTTATTGATGACTGTTTTGTCTCATAATCTCTCTTTTGCTGAAGGCTTTTCTTCAGCTGATGGCTCTTTATTCGCTGAGGGCTCATTTCTGGCTGAGGGCTCTTTATTTGCTGGTGGTTCATTTCCTGCTGATGGCTCTTCGAATTATTCTAATGGTTTAAAAAAATGTGTTCAATACTCAGGTCAGCAGGCCATTCACTGGTCATGTTCTCATCAAGAACGGTTTATACCGGCTGCTAAATCTGATACTGAGATGGCTCAACTTGCTCTTGAAAAAGCTGAAATAAGAAAAAAAGCGGAAGCGCTTGTTAATCAGGGTGATTCATATTATGAGATGGATGATTACCAGAAGGCTGAACAGGCTTATCGTAAGGCATTGCGATTACAATCAACATTG
>JAPVVU010000112.1 GCA_028571885.1 Gammaproteobacteria bacterium
AATCATTGTCTGGACTAATTTTTTGCCCAAACCCTGTCCTCTTTTCTCTGGCTTGATAATAACATTACCGATAAACGCAATGTTTCTATTTTCGACATTGTAGAAATTAGCAAAGCCGATAATTTCATTCTTTTGCAGTAAAGAGTTTTCCAGCATAACCGTTGAGTCATGGCGTACGCTGAGTTGTGTCTCAAGTTGTTCCAGGGTTAATGGATACGCTGCAGAAGGAAAAAAATAAAATAACTCTGTTTTGTCTAATGGAAAATGTAAAATTTCAGCAAGATCGGCTTTTATTGCGGGGCGAAAAGTGAGAACCGATGTCATATTATCGCCCCGATAAATCTTTTATTTTTTATATAATGCCGTTAACTCATCATGTAATAATCGTAAGGCTTTTCCACGATGACTCATACTATTTTTAATGTCAGGGTCAAGTTGAGCCGAAGACATCTTGTGCTCCGGTACCCAAAATAGAGGATCATAACCAAATCCATTATCACCGACTTCTTCATGCATAATGATACCTTCCCAGGCAGCCTGACAGATAATTGGTGTGGGATCAGCCGCATGGCGCATATAAACGAGAATACATTGATAACGAGCAGTGCGAAGTGCATCATCATCGACATCTTTTAAAGCATCCAGCAGTTTTAAATTATTATTTTCATCTTTTGTTTTACCACCATATTCACCACTATCACCACCCAGAGTTGAATAGCGTGCTGAATAAATACCCGGTATACCACCAAGGTAATCAACTTCAATACCTGAATCATCTGCAATGGCTGGCATACCGGTGATTTCTGAGGCATAACGTGCCTTGATAATGGCATTTTCAACAAACGTGGTTCCGGTTTCCGGTACATCGCCAACACCTAATTCAGTTTGCGGTATAATATTCAGTCCCAGATCGGTAAACATTTTTACAAATTCTCTGACTTTGCCTTTGTTGCCGCTGGCTAAAACAATTTTTTTATCCAAACTCATTTTTTATACTCGTGTTAAGAGGGCTTTTAAATAAGAGACGTAAATAAGAAACTTAAGTAAGAAATTCCCATATTTTTGTATTTAGTCGAATGCTTCTATCTGCTTCTCTATCAAATGTGTAATGCCTTTTTTACCTAATTCCAGCATAGCGGTTAATTCTTCAGGTTGAAAAGCATGACCTTCAGCAGTGCCCTGCACTTCAATGTAAGCACCTGCTTCATTCATGACAATATTCATATCAGTTTCAGCAGAAGAATCTTCCGCATAGTCCAGATCCAGAACCGGTTCACCGTTATAAATGCCGACAGAAATGGAAGCAACATGGCCATAAATTGGGTTTTTAGTGATCATCTGCTTCTCTAACAGGTAATTTACGGCGTCTACCAGTGCGACATAAGCACCTGTTATTGAAGCAGTACGGGTACCGCCATCAGCCTGAATGACATCACAATCCAGGGTAATGGTGTTCTCACCTAATGCTTCTAAATCAATGACTGCTCTGAGAGAGCGACCGATCAAACGCTGGATTTCCATGGTGCGACCACTTTGTTTACCCGCAGAGGATTCACGCCGCATTCTGCTGCCTGTTGAGCGAGGCAGCATGCCATATTCAGCCGTTACCCAGCCTTGTCCTTTACCCCTTAAAAAGCCAGGTACCCGGTTTTCAACAGATGCGGTGCACAGCACTTTGGTTTCACCACTTTCGATCAGCACTGAACCTTCAGCATGTTTGGTGTAATTTCGGGTGATTTTGACTTCACGCTGTTCATCATTAGCGCGACCGCTGGGACGTTTAGTACCACTAGAGCTCATAGAGTTTGTTTCCTGTGAATGAAAAAAAATATAAATTATTGTATCGGGAATAGTGGTAAAATTATAACATTCTGTGAATAGAAATATGTAAGACTATTTCTATTTTCTTATTTAAATCGAACAAAAAGGTTGACTTTACCGAACGGTCAACTAGAATTGAGTTATGTTCAAAGGTTAATAGAACTATGTCCAAAGGCCAAGAAACCAGACAACGTTTGCTGGATAGTGCGCAGCAATTAATGTACTCCAGAAGTTATAGTGATGTCGGTGTACAGGAAATCTGCAATAATGCAAAAGTCCAGAAAGGCAGTTTTTATCACTTCTTTGCTTCAAAAAGTGCGTTAACGGTAGAAGTGCTGGAACAGCTCAAAATGCAAATGATTGAAAGTATATTAATGCCGGCATTTGCTAAAGATTTGACACCATCCAGGCGCTTTGAACGCTTTATAGACTATGCGTATCAGCACCAGGTACAGATAAAAGAAGAATATGGGTATGTTTTAGGCTGTCCCATGGGTAATATTGCCCTGGAGATGAGTACCCAGGATGAAACAATTCGAAAAAAAGTTGAAACATTGTTTGAGTCAATTTTTTATGTGTTCGTCGATGTGCTGGATGATGCCAAAATCGCTGGTGAACTAGACGCAGATGCTGATACCACAGAACTGGCTCAGGTTTGCCTCGCTTATGGTGAAGGTGTGTTACTTATTGCCAAGACTAAAAATGATCCAGAGGTAGTAAAGCAATTATTACCTTATGTATCTAAATTAATTGGCTTTAAATGTCTGCCTGACTGATTTTGCTGGTCTATGAAGGGCCAATAAAATCGATAACATGTGGGAGAACAAGTGATTAGTCGGTTTTTTTCAGTTATAAAATAAACCGACCAGTCTACTTCTGTGTTTCTTGTAGAGAAGGTTTCGAGTAGAGAAGATTTTTAGAAGCATCAAACCGATCTTGATATCTGCTTACTGTCAGACCAGGAGATCACACTTAAATGTCCAATAGGAGAAGAACGATGCCCACTGAACTTACTGTAAAAAATGAGAAAATTGCTGATAATTTATTGCTTAAACCAGAAGAACTGGATTCCTGGTTTCATCAGAAATTTGCACAAGAAATGGAGAAACATGAGGATAATAAAATACCAACCATGACCATTATTGCCACCAAAGGCACAATGGATATGGCTTACCCTCCCTTTATTCTTGCTTCAACCGCCGCTGCATTGGGCTGGAATGTTTCAATTTTCTTTACCTTTTATGGTCTTGAATTGCTGAAAAAGGATCTGCAATTGAAAGTCAGTCCTCTCGGTAACCCGGCTATGCCTATGAAGATGCCTTATGGGCCGCAGTGGTTAAAAAATATTAATATGAATATACCCAATGCCATTTCATCTAATATCCCCGGATTTGAAAGTATGGCAACGCATATGATGGAGCAGACCACCAAAGCTAAAGGGGTTGCCGGTATTGATGAGCTGAGGGAATTGTCTCTGGAAGCGGGTGTCAATATGGTTGCCTGTCAGATGACCGTGGATCTCTTTAACTTTTCAAAAGATGAGTTTATTGATGATGTCAGTGAATGGGTAGGTGCAGCCAGTTTTTTACCAATAGCCGCTAAAGCTGAGGTGAATTTATTTATTTAAAGCAAAGTTTCATCAGGAGACAGAGCTGAGCATAGCCTCTATTGCAGTTTCTGTCTCCTTTTTACTTTTTTTATATTCTTTTTTGATAAATATCAATTCGCTTCAGTTTTGTTTGCAAATCATCCACTAAAAATGATATTAATAACGAATTAATTGTCATATTGTCGGCAATTATTGATGACAAGCAGAAAACAGCTTAGCAACTGAATAATGGATTTAATTTTAAATTTAAGGATGTAAAATGCCTCTGATTCAATGGAACAATGAATTGAGTGTTGGAATTGCCTCAATTGATGAGCAGCATAAAGAATTGATAAATATCCTCAATACTTTAAATGATGCTCTGGAAGAAGGACAGGCCAGTCAGATGCTGGCAGAGATCTTCGATGGTCTTGCTGCGTATACAGTGAAGCATTTTGGCTATGAAGAAGCGTTATTTGCCCTGCATGGTTATAGCGAATCACAAGCACATAAGAATGAACATAGTGCCCTGATAAATCAGGTTCAGGTACTACGGCAAAAAATGCTTGATGGCGACTTTATTATTTGTATTGAGGTCATGGCTTTTTTAAAAGAATGGCTGACCCACCATATTTTAATAACAGATAAAGCCTACTCCCAGTTTTTAGTTGACAAAGGTGTAGTATGAAAAGGAGTGGTATGAAGTGTATTACTCTGGTCACTGAACTGAACTATACCCCGAGCTCCTATGGCAAGTTACCGGAATTTGGTGGGGTATCATCGCTGTTTATTGACGTCATTGATCAATCCTGAGCTTATGGCGAGAATAAATACATGGATATAATCTCATATGCTACCGCCATAGCTTTGCTTCATCTGCTGGTTCAGCTGGCATTCATTGTGCGCGTCTTAATTCGACCACACCGGCAGCCTGCCTCACGTATTGCCTGGGTTGTTGTGATTCTCGCATTGCCTTTTTTTGGTATGCTTGTCTACATTCTTTTTGGCGAAGTCAATATTGGTCGTCAGCGCATTGCGAAACTTGGTAATATCCTCGAAACCATGCCAGACTTTCCTGATGCTATACAGGAGCATCAGGAAAACCTTAAGGCCAATATCCCCACTGAATATGCACATCTCTTTCGAGTCGCGGAATCGATCAATGACTTCAAACCCGTTGGCGGTAACAATGCTCGCTTGATGGCCAACTCAAATGCTGCAATTGATTCAATGGTTGCGGATATCGATTCTGCGGAGCATCATGTTCATCTACTTTTCTATATCTGGCTGCCGGACGGTAATGGCTGCAAAATCGTTGAGGCACTAAAACGTGCCGCAGGGCGTGGTGTGATATGCCGGGCCATGGCCGATGATCTGGGTTCACGTACTATTATTCACTCCGTTCACTGGCAAGCCATGAAGGATGCGGGTGTACATCTGGCTGAAGCTCTTCCTATTGGCACGCCCTTACTGAGGCCATTTACAGGTCGTATTGACTTAAGAAATCATCGCAAAATTGTTGTTATCGATGATAGTATTACCTATTGCGGCAGTCAAAACTGTGCAGATCCGGAATTTCTTGTTAAAGCAAAATATGCACCCTGGGTGGATATTTTATTACGTTTTGAGGGGCCGGTTGCTACTCAGAATCAATTCTTATTTGCCAGTGACTGGATGTTGAATTCAGGAGAAAATCTTGAAGAACTGTTGCGTCAGCCTGTTGTATCGCCCAATCAGGGGTTTTCAGCACAGGTTATTGGAACGGGGCCAACAGCCCGGTATTCTGCGATGCCGGAGATGTTTGAGTCTCTTATGTATACCGCTAAGCAGGAGATGATTATATCGACTCCCTATTATGTTCCAGACGAAGCAATACAAACCGCACTTTGTTCGGCGGCTTATCGCGGAGTGGACGTTAAAATTATATTTCCAGCCAGAAATGATTCATGGATGGTGGGTACTGCCAGTCGAAGTTACTACGCGGACCTGCTGCAAGCAGGAGTAAAAATCTATGAGTATGCAGGAGGGCTTTTGCACGCAAAAACCTTCACGCTTGATGGCGAAATAACATTGATTGGTTCTGCTAATATGGATCGTCGTAGTTTTGAGTTAAATTATGAAAATAATATTTTACTTTATGATCCTGCACTGACCAGTGATGTTCGAATTCGGCAACAGGAATACATTTCATGCGCTCAACTTGTAGAATTAGATGAAGTTTCTAAATGGCCAATATTTACTCGATTAAAAAATAATGCCGTTGCAATGCTGGGTCCTCTTTTTTAACCTGAAAAAAATGTCACTTGAATAGATGCTCAGTTTGCTGAATTCGACTGTCAGCTATTGAGGGTGTTTAAGATATCGCTATTGTTAGATTTCATCCTTGTTAGATTTTTTCCAGGGCAGAACATTGGCGATATTCTCAAAACTTAACTTCTCCAATATTGATTTGGATTCATCTTCTTCGGGCATTTGTTCAAGCATCTCCAGCAGCTCATCACAAGTTTGAGGCCGTAACCGCGGATCAGGTTCCATCGCCCAGTCAATGGCCTCTAAAATCACTTTGCTGTATTTTTTCTTGAAGGCAATGACAGCCGGTTTCATAGGGTCGATGTCTTTGCGTTTGTTAGCCGGCGGTGGCGGCGTACCTTCGATGCAGCTTCGCATGGTGGCACCAAGGGCATAAATATCAGTCCATGGTCCCATATAGCCGCGCTCTGTGACTTGCTCTATGGGAGCAAAGCCTGCAGTGGCAACAATACGGGCATCATACAGGCGAGTTTTCATTTTTTCTCTCACCGCACCAAAATCCAGTAACAACGGTCTTCCACCCTGGCGTAAATGAATATTACTGGGTTTGATATCCAGGTGAAGTAAATCTTTATCATGCAGCAGCTTTACCCCGGATAATAATTGCGGGAACACCTTTCTCAGCAGTTTTTCACTGAGTTTACCTTTATATTTGCGAATATAGTCTTGCAGATTAACCCCTTTTTCATCTTTCATCACCATATAGGCAGTGCCATTGGTTTGAAAAAAGTTGGTTACATCGACAATATTGGGGTGTTTGAGGGTCGCCAGTGTACTGGCTTCCTGAAAAAAGAGTTTTCGCCCCTTGTTATAGGATTCCGGTGCAGAAGGATCCAGGCTGGTCACTTCGGTAGCATTGATACGAACTGCGAGCTTTTTAGGCATAAATTCTTTGATAATAACCGTCTGGTCGTTATCAGAAACCAGATGCGCATTATAAACGATGCTGAACCCGCCACCACCGAGTACACTGTCAATGATGTATTCATCAACCTGGGTACCATTGGGTAGAGGTGCTATGTTATGCGCCATGAGTCTGTATTGATCCTGTTAACATCTTATCTGACATAAAACGACAGGACTGATAATTGCGTATCAGTCCTGTGTTGCTTATATTAGGATTATAGTCAGATAAGCGTAGAAATACTATTGACTATGCTACAATCATTAATGAAAATCAAACATTCATGGAGTCTCTATGGTTAAAAGTATGACAGCCTATGCTCGACAGGAAGAAAAGTTGCCATGGGGTTCTATTGCAATTGAATTGCGCAGTGTCAACCATCGCTTTTTGGAAATGAGTATTAAAATGCCTGATGAATTAAGGGCATTGGAGATAAAAATCAGGGATAGAGTGAAGGCAAAATTAAATCGCGGTAAAATAGATTTGCTGATACACCTGAAAGTGCAGCAGGACGGGGCTCATCAAATTGGTTTTAATCATGGATTAGCCGAACAACTTGCTAAGACACTGCATGAGATTGATAAGCTGATTTACAATGCTGCACCGGTTAACTCAGTTGATATTTTAAATTGGCCGGGTGTTATGGACAGTGAAAATATTGATCAGGAGGCGATAAACGAAGTGATATTGCCTTTATTGGATAGCGTGCTGGAAGAGTTACTGGAAGGCAAAAAAAGAGAAGGCCAGGCTCTGCAGCAGATGATTGTGCAGCGCTCCAATGAGATGCGGGCAGTGATTGCAATGGTTAGAAATAAAATGCCGGAGCTGTTACTCATTCAGAGAGAACGTCTGGAAGAAAAACTGAAGAGTTTTAGCGCTGCTTTTTCTCCCGAACTGGATAATAATCGACTTGAGCAGGAAATGGTTTTTATTGCTCAAAAAGCTGACGTGGCAGAAGAAATTGATCGTCTTGATACACATCTTGATGAAATTAACCGTACCATGTCTCAAACTGCAAAGAAGGATGAAGCCATAGGGCGACGTCTGGATTTCCTTATGCAGGAACTCAATCGCGAAGCAAATACTCTGGGATCTAAGTCTATTTCTAATATAACAACTCAGGCCTCTGTGGATATGAAAGTGCTGATTGAACAAATGCGTGAACAAATACAGAATATTGAATAGTCGCCCCGTCTTTTAAGTTTAGCTAAGGGCTTTTAAGTATAGCTAAGGGCTTATGAAGCTGTTTAGCTGAAAATAAACCTGAAAAGATGACCTAAAGAAGAGAGTAATTATGTTTAATCACAGCCCTGAAACTGATTGCGGCATGTTGTATATTATTAGTGCGCCTTCAGGTGCAGGAAAAACCAGTCTGGTTAAAGCACTGCTGGAAGAAACTGATTTAGTTGAAGTTTCTGTTTCTTATACTACTCGTGCTAAACGTCAGGGGGAGCGTGAAGGGGTTGATTATCACTACGTGGCGCAAGACACCTTCAAACAAATGATCGCTGAGGATCAGTTTATTGAACACGCTGAAGTGTTTGGTAATTATTATGGCACCTCTAAAAGACAAATTAAGGAAAAATTAAAAGCCGGCATTGATGTTATTCTTGAAATTGACTGGCAGGGTGCACAACAGGTTAGAAAACAATTTGAATGTTGTACCAATGTCTTTATTCTGCCTCCTTCCCGGGAAGAATTATTGTCCCGTCTGCAGGAACGCGGCCAGGATTCAAGTGATGTGATAGAAAAACGCATGAATGAAGCCACAGAGCAAATGTCCCATTACAATGAATTTGAATATTTAATCGTGAATGATCAATTTTCCCATGCTCTTGGGGAATTAAAAGCCCTGATTTATGCCTTTCGATTGCGTCAGACAGCACAATGTCGGCGTCATAATGCCCTCATTAATGAACTTTTGAGTGCTTAAACTTAGAATAATTAGTTGAACCTATTACGAGCCCCCCAAGTGCTGAATCTTCATGACTTTTCAAAACATTTTGACTTCACCC
>JAPVVU010000113.1 GCA_028571885.1 Gammaproteobacteria bacterium
GATTGATAGAGCGAGTGGCAGGCAGCCTGATAAGTTAAGACATTACCACTATTTTGAGGAGGTTTATTCGCTCTTTTGTTTCAAAGCGATATCAGTATTATAGAATAAAACTAATAATATTTACCGCAGTAATCATTACGGCACTGACCAGAAAAAGAACCAAAGATAAAATTAATACCAATTCAAGTTCTTCGCTGATATGTTTTAAATAAGTCATCGTAATACCCCCCCGGTCATAAGGAAATGTCATAAGGAAACAATACTTATCTCTTGGTAACTACTTTTTTTAATGTATGTTCATCGTATCACTGACAAGTAAATAAGTATATTAGTACTTACCATAATTCTTATTATCGTTTCGTGTAGATGTATAAGGAAGTGTGATAATCAAATGTTATTCAGATTGATGATGCCTACCGGGAGGTACGCATCATCAATGAATAAAAAGAAGGAATAGAAAGCGCCTGAAGATGACGGCGCTTTATGCCTCAGCAATAAATATTATCGGGCAATCTGTGCCTGACGAGCACTGGTGTATAACCAGCGAATGGTTTCGTATTCGAAAGGCGAACCTGCCTGATAGTATCGAAATGGAGTATGGGCTCTGGTATCAATAGCATTCATAACATAATAGAAATACATCCATCCATCATCGCCATTCAAGCCAAGCTCATCAATGTACCAGCTGTGCATGACCATATCGACCACAGTACCCGTAGTATCCCGTAAATTAGAAGGCCCCAGTACAGGCAGAACAATATAAGGTCCATCACTAACGCCCCAGTATCCCAGAGTCTGACCAAAATCTTCTTTAATTTCAGGAAAACCCATCCCGGTGGCAACATCGAATACACCAACAATACCGATAGTGGTATTGGAGATAAAACGCATACCATTATTGACGGTTTCTTCACCATTTAACTGTAATGCTGAGTTAATGGTGTGACCAATACTGTTTAGATTACTAAAAAAGTTATGCACACCCTGACGTAAAAAGAAGGGTACATAATCGTCATAAGCCGTCACCACAGGTATCAGTACATATCTGTCCAGCTCCGCGTTGAAAATATAAATATTACGGTTCATGCCTTCCCAGGGGTCATAAACATCTACCGCATATTCAACATCATCCTTTACGATGGAATCAACAGGATGCATAGGCGGTTCAGCATCCACTGCTTCCTGGGGTTGTATTGCACTACAGGCAGGTAATACCATTACTGCAATGGCCAATATCAAAAGATGGCGAAGTGATTTAACACTGGATTTAGCAAAATTTAGTTTCAACATTATTTGTTACTCCCAGAGAACTCACTACCAGAAAAGAAGTTAACCATATAAGCAACGTTATCTTTGTATTCCATATTACCGCAATGTCCTCCATAGGGGTAAACCATTGCCCTGCCGGGAAATAAGCTTTTTATTGTATCAATTTCACCCTTCCTGAGAATGGGATCATTTTCATTATGCATTAAACCAATTTTGTCCGACTGCTGCAGATAATCTTTAATTGCTAATAAGCTTGACTGAGCAATCAGCTCTTCACGACTGGTTCCGGTGGTTTTAGTAAAATAAGGAAGATAAATTTCTTCAACATAGTCACTGAAACCCAGCCGACGTGATGCTTTAGAATACTCGGTCAGAGAGGTCGTTGTTCCCAGAGGGGTATTTTTAGGCACCAGGTAACCCAGATTATTGAACACATCACTGACAAACATCATATCCGATGAGGACATACGAAAGGCGATACCGATCAAGGCCTGCATTCTTTCATCACTGGGATTTTTATCCCGGTAGGCCTGGTAGAAAAATTCCACACCGGTCATATTTAGTTTTTGGTGATCCCTGTGATAAGCGGTCACATTTTTCATGAAGTCTTTAAAGAAGGCATTAAAGTTATCCACGCCGCCAGGTATATTGGCGGTTAACATGGTGTCCAGAAGTTTAACAGAATGAACCAGATTCAACGGCGGGTTGATCATCAGCACTTTATTAAAGCCAAACGCTTTTTCCTGCTCATCAATACGGGCAACAAAGGCCGCCTGTGACGCACCCAGACTATAGCCGATCAGATTATAATCAGTTACTTCCAGATTAGGATGTTCGCTCATAATCTGCTGCATCACTTTATACAGGTCAGCTGAATCTTCCTCCAGATTACCCGGGATGGCTGTTGTTGAAGCGTTAACCATAAAATTGGTAAAAGTCGGTGAACTGATGGTGATGACATGATAACCAGCCTGATAAAAAGCCCGCTGGAAGATCTTCATTTTTGTTGAACGATGCCCTGCGCCGGTACCGGCAATGGCAAAAATCAGAGGCGCTTTTTTGTTCTGAGCGGTAACCGCATAGTTTAAACCCCGTCTCTGATACCAGAAAACATCGGGTATAGTTCGCGCACCGGGCATTTCAAGCGTATATTCTTTGCTTGGTATACGATCATATTTAGGCAGTTCTGCCCTGAATTCTTTAGGTGTCCCAAGAATAGTAGCCGCATATGGGTTTTCCAGAGGATAACCGTAGTTCGCAGTTGCTGAAGCAAATACCACAGAGGTATTCATTAGCAGCAGGATAATGCCGATTTTAATGAAACGATGCATATAGTTGGTCTCGTTTTTAAATTAAAGAAAATAAGAGAATACTTATTCAGTTTACACCAAATTACCCGCCATTATAATAGATTTTATACATTAATCCAATCCCTATTTTCAGGTGATCTCTATCCCTCTTTTCGGGTGATCCCTCTCACTCTCATTTGGTGCTAGTATTTAATAATACTAAAGGCTATTATTTAAATATTAAAAAACTCAGCTTAAACTGGAACTTCACTATGAAAACAAACCTGATTATCGGTATCCTACTTGCTGCAATCCTAACTTTCGGCTCTGGGAGTGCCTGGGCTGAACAGCAGAATCCAATTGATTGTTCCACTGCAAAGGATGATATTGCTCACCTGAAGCACGAAAAGAAAAGCACTGATGAACGGGAAATGAAAGGTGTATTAGCAATTCTTCCAATTGGCCTGGTCGTCAATGCTGTACATAGTGCATCCACAAGTGATTCACCCAAGGAAATGGAGATAAAGAAATACAACCAGAAAATCAGCGATCGAATTGCTGAGATTCAAAAAAGCTGTAATATTGAATAACTAATTTTTCAAATTAACGATATTAGTAAACACCGTTCCAGTCTGTTTAAACATTGTATGAAAAAGGAAATAATTAATGCAAAATAGAAAATCTTCGTGGGCCCTGACGGCCTTTATTATTGCCGCTGCACCGTTCATGGCAACTAAGGTATCAGCCGAAGGTGGTCTTGCTAATTCCACCGATATGGTCTGTGCCGTATTAGAAGTTGTGGGTTGTATTGAAGGCAGCCGTTGTCTTCAGGGCTCGGCTAATAGCTTTGAATTACCCGAGCTGCTTATATTGGATACTAAAAAGAAAGTGATGAAATCCACCTATGAGAGTGGTCATAATGCCATTTCACCCATCAAGAATATTGAAAAAAGCGCTGATCAACTGATGCTGCAGGGCTTTGAAAACAAGCATGGCTGGAGCATTGCAATTGACACTAAGACCGGAAGTATGAGCGGCTCTGGTGTTGGTAAAGATGTGAGTTTTCTGGTATTTGGCACCTGTACGGCACTTTAAGGAGAGATAATATTATGACCATTAGAAACAAAATAGCTGCAGGCACATTGGCCTGCGCCATCGGCAGCACCACTTTTTTAGTCAGTGTACCAGCAAATGCCAGCGATGCGGGTGCCTTTATCGGCGGCGTCTTCGCGACAAAACTACTGGGCAATATGAGACGTAATACTGAAGCTCAGGAACAACAGGCCCAGGCAGCAACATATGCTGCACAACGCCCGGTGGCTTCAGCCCCGGCACAAAGTTCACCACAAGCACGTATCAAACAGCTCGATAAACTGGCCGCTGGCGGTTACATCTCTCCAGCAGAATACAAGCAGAAGAAGAAGGCAATTCTCGACAGCATGTAGCAGCTCTCGCTGAGATGCTGATCTAATAAGCTCCCCTTTTTTTAAAGGGGAGCTTATTAACTTTATTAACAGAGAAGCCTTACTATCGATTCTTACTGTGATAATTTACGAAACATTTTAGTTAGCTTCAGATTGAACGCCTTTATTCGGCCTCTTTACCCTTAATATTACCAATAACACCACCGGCAACCGCGCCAATCGCAGCACCCGTCCAGCCATTACCACCAGTTGCTGATGCGATTCCGGCACCAACAGCTGCACCAATGGCTCCGCCAGTCAGAGTACCCTGTTCTTCGTTACTCATATTGGTACAGGCCACAGAACTGCTCAGCAGAATTACAAGTAGGGGAAAAGTCAGTTTTTTCATAATAATCACTCCTTTATTTTTTCAGGTTTGGCTTAGCCATATCAACATAGAGCACTTCGATCACCGCTTTTTTCATATTTGTCGGATGCTCAGCGTAGTACTTGTCAAGTTGCGACACCAGATCGGCAATTGAAATGCCTGACAAACCTTCTAATAATACTGGCACGATACTGTGTCCACGCAATGCCTCATAATTGTCACCGGCCATAGCCTCCTCAATTTCAAGCATATTACCAATACCAAATAAAAATGCTCGCTTTTGTTCCATACTTGAAGTGACCCAATGACCGCCATTGATAATTTCAAGATCATCTGCACACCAGGCGCTTGTATTTAACATAACAAACACCATAAATGTTATCAGGATGGATAATTTTTTCATAAATATGCTCCCTTAATTAAGTTTAATCAGAAAAATATCTTTCTTTTACAAAAATTTATTACACATTGAATCGGGCTCTCACATAATCAAAATCTCCGCTCCCTTGAATTAAGCAGAGATAATGAAATCAACTTATCTCAACTATAACCTATGTATTATAAAATTGGGATTATTTTATTTTACAAGTCATTACTTTATCAATTTTCCGGCGGCATCTATCAAAATTAAACTGATCACCTGAGTGAATGGTATAATATGGCAGTATTGGTTATTTTGCGGATGAGGAAATAATGAATAGCATAAATAAAATATCGAAATTAATAATAGTCATGACTATTATTCTTGCCCATCATACGTCCGCAGGTGCTTCATTATGGTGGACCGAACAAATGATCAGTCTGCGTTTTAATGTCAATAACATTTCACATCAGCAGCTGCAAAAACTTTTACCGGCAATAGATGATCACAAGGTATTATTATTTGATGTCAGAAGACCTGAAGAATACCAGATGAGCCGGATAAGAGGCAGCATACAGATTGCACCTGATATGAGTGCACAAGACTTCATCGATCAATATAGCGATGCACTTCACAATAAGACCCTTATTTTTTATTGTTCGGTTGGTTATCGAAGTTCCGAATTCATTCAGCGTATTAACAAACAAACAGATCTACAAAGCGTCAGGGCGATGCATAATCTAAAAGGCGGAATTTTTCGCTGGTATAACGAAAAGCATCCGGTCATCAACAATGACGGGGAAACCAATGCGCTGCATCCAAGCGATGAATCATGGGCAGATCTCATTGAAAACAGATAAAAGTAAAACTGTGCATAACAATCAATGCAGAATTCAATTACAGCAGCATCAGCAAAGGCTGGAACAATGTACTTTATGTCCACAGATGTTCGGCCCGGCCATCCACGGTCTGCCCGTGGTCTCAAAAGTCATGCTGATTGGCCAGGCACCCGGTTTCAAAGAAATCGAGGTCCTGCGTCCCTTTGCCTGGACCGCAGGAAAAAAATTATTTTCCTGGTTTGAAACAATAGGTGTCGATGAAACACATTTTCGGAAAACGGTGTACATGTCTGCAATCTGTCGCTGTTACCCCGGAAAAAAAACCGCCGGCAAAAAACAAGCATCAAACAGTGCTCAAAGCCCTAAAGCACATGGTGATAGAGTCCCGGATAAAAATGAAATAAAACAATGTTCTCAATGGCTGCAGTCAGAAATCAATATTCTAAAGCCGGCACTGGTTATTTTGGTCGGCAAACTGGCCATCAGCCAGTTCATGCCCGTTAAAAAGCTTGATGAAGTCATTGGAAAAACACATCGCATTATAATTAATGGACATCAATGTGATGCCATTCCCCTGCCGCATCCTTCGGGCGCTTCCACCTGGCCCGTCACTGAGCCTGGAAAAACGCTGCTTAAGCAAGCCATGACACTCATAAAAAAACATCCCGCCTGGAATGAAAGCACCCATCTGTTGCAGCGCTGAAATTTAATACAGCAGCACAAGACTTATATCTCTATTCGGTAAATTGATTGAGTGAAACATGAGCTGATTGAGTAAATATTTTCTTCACCACAAGTAGACCCAAAGTACAAATTAATATGACAGAAATAACTGCTGTACCCAGCCATACTTCCGGATGCAGGCTATAAACCATTTGAAACACCTGCTGATACAAAATATAGATCGCAAATTCAGCCAATACTACTGCGATGAATGCACTGAGCAGAGCAACGACAAGAAATTCAACCAGTAAATAATGCCTCAATTGCCTGGCACTGGCACCCAAAGTGCGGATCACTGCATTTTCATACATCCGTGACGCCAGCGTTGATGATAACGATGAACTTAAAATCAGCGCACCAGCAATAATGATAAACAAAAAAATTAACTCAATGGCATCCGACACTCTTTCAATAATAAACTGAATTTCTTTCAGGATTTCATCCACTTCAATGATTGTAATACCGGGGAATTGTTTCATTATTTGATTGAGTTTAAATTTATCCTCCCCGGCCAGATAAAAACTTGAAATCCAGGTCATGGGATATTGTTCTATCAGCCCAGGGGAAAAAATAATATAAAAATTGGGTTGAAAAGAATCCCAGTTAACCTTTCTGAGCTGCGATACCACACCTTCTATTTTTCGTGAACCAACCTGAAAGCCGAGAAGATCACCCGGTTTTATATTAAGCGCTTTAGCCAGACTGCTTTCAATTGAAATCTGTGCTGTTTTTGCATCACTTTTTTTAAACATTTCATTTTTGCTGAAGCTCAAATTTAATTCCCGATGCAGGGCATTATGCTCACGTGCTGTTTCAGGTATCACTTCATTGATGGGTAACTTATTCAAATAAGTTAACCGTCCTCTCACCATGGGATATAAGCCCTGTGTTTTTATTGCCTGTTGTTTCAGGTAGTTTTCAAATTTCAGCCGTTCATAACTTTGCACATTAATAACAAAATGATTCGGCGTTTGTTCAGGAAATTGCTGCTGCCAGTTATCCAGTAATTCTGTGCGCACTAAAAAAATGATAATCAATAGTGAAAAAATCAGACTAAAGGTCGTTATCTGTAATAACACAGCCTGCTTATGGCGCTCAAGATTTAATAATGTCAGTCGATTAATAAGCTGAAAATAGCGTCCAGCCTGTAGAATACGCCCCAGTAAAAACTGCGCCACAAAATAAAGCACCAGCGTACTAATAGAAAGAGCCAGATAAAACAATAATGTAATTTCACTATTGCCTGTATACCAGATAGAAATCAGCATCAGACCAATAAAACTGATCGAATAAAATAGTCTCCTGCTGATGTTTTCCAGAAAATTCTTTTTATATGAGCTCTTTTCGTAAAGAAACGACTGTCTGATGAGTCCCATGGGAGAGATATTTTTTAAGCGGGTAAGATTAGCCATGGAAATACTCAACAACAAAAACAACCCACAGGTTAATCCCACCCAGACCGGCATAAGATAAAAATCAGCGCTGTTATCCAGCACCACCACTGGCAGGACATCATCAATGACGGATAAAAGTCCAAGGTACACAAAATAACCCGTAACAATGCCAATAAAACTGCCCGCAAGACCCAGAGCAAATAATTTATACAATTCAATACGCATAATACGTTTTTCACTACACCCCAGACAAAGCATAATGGCGCTGTTTTTATATTGTTTCTGCCCATAACGATGACTATTAATGGCAATTGCAATGGCCGATAACAATACGGTCAGAATTGCTGCCAGTGACAGGAAATCCCCTGCTTTTTGTAAACTGGCATTCACCGCTTTTAGATCCTCTACACCAGAGCGAAGCGACTGACCTGCCTGCAATTTGGGTTTCAACCAGCGTTGAAAATCCTGCAGCGACTGAGGTGAGGATACAGCTGAGCCGGAAAAAAAGTACAGATAGTCCACCCTGCTGCCGGGTTGAATGGTGGCCGTCAGAGCAAGATCGGACAAATTAATCATGGCGCCTGGTGCAATACTGAAAAAAGAACTGGATTGTCCCGGGACTCGCTCAAGAATTCCACTGGCGTGAAATTTTGACTCCCCCAGTTCAATGAGAGAATGGGATATGTTTTTTGCTTCTTCATTCTGTTGATAGGATAGTTTTCCAACATTAAAGTCTTGAGCAATATTAAAAAACAATGCCAGACGTTTATCCAGCCAGATTTCACCTTTGGGTGGAGCTTTTGTTGGGGTATCTGGTGCTGCTATTGTTTCTTGTCTGACGCGAAGCTCACCCTGTAAGGGGAAGTTATCTGACACCGCTTTAATCTGCGCCAGTTTAAATTCATCATTAACCACCAGCATACTGGGAAAAGCCTGCATCCGGGC